>JBFKTF010000165.1:0-4153 GCA_041636435.1 Thermoplasmatota archaeon | reverse complement strand
GGTCGTCGTCGACCACCAGGACGTGCATACCTGACACTGGCAACCTGTTGTTTCTAATCCCCCGCGCACACGGGCGGGGGTCCTGCGGGCCGAAGGCCCCAAAGCATGCCGTCTGCGCCGCTGGAACCTTGCCGGAGGGGCCCGGCGTCGGACGATGTGGCGGGGCGGGGTCAGCTGGGGACGACGCCGGCGCGGATCTTGGAGGCCAACATGCGGCCCGCGGGGGTCAGGTCCAGGGCCTTGGTGCGGCCGTGGGGTGTGACGATGACGTAGTCGGCGAGGTACCGGTTCGCAGGCTCGCCGTCGCGCAGCAAGCGGCCCAGGGTGGGGGCGCTCAAGCCAATCGAGCCAACCAGGTCGGCGGCCAGCACGGCGCGGCCACTCATGCCACGCTTGGAGATTTCCTGGACGACGCGGTGGGCGCTCTTGACGACCCGCAGATCCAGGTCGTCGGGCTTGCTCCAATCCTCGTCGTCGCCCCCGCCTTCCCCTTCGGGCACGGCGGCGGTGCGGTGCATGGGCTGGCTCAGCGCGGTGAGTTCGTCCTCGTCGGTGTTCTCGACGAGCTCCCGCAACATCTCCATCGCCATGCGGCGGGCGGCCTTGGCCGGCACGTTCCCATCCAGGTCAAGCTCGATGTCGATGCGCGCGTGGAGACCCTTCAGGGGCCAGGCGCGTTCGCCAAGGACTTGCTTTCGGTTGAGTTCGAAGACCCGCATAATCGGGCATGCCAGCGTCACCAAAGAGAAAACCGTTGTGTACTTTCTGGGTGAGTTGCCTCGATTTCCCCTTGGAGAGCCCCGACCCAACGGTAATGAAGGGGTCCTGTGTCGGCCGCCCCGGCCATGGCGCAGAACATCACCCCGACGCGCAGCGAGCTGATCAACGTCAAGCGGCGCATCCAGCTCAGCAAGTCCGGGTACAACCTCCTGAAGAAGAAGCGGGACGGTCTGATGTACGAGATCTTCGAGATCATCGACCGCGTCAAGACCCTGCGCAACGAACTGGTCGCCCAGTACCGCGTCGCCCAGGAGGCCATCGACTTCGCGGCCGCCGTCGAAGGTGGCCTCACGGTGCGCAGCATCGCCAACACCGTCAGCAACCCCCCGACCGTCTCCCTGAAGGAACACAACATCATGGGTGTCCGTGTCCCGAAGATCGAGTCGGACCAGGTCAAGCGCGGCCTGACCGAGCGCGGCTACGGCATCGTGGGCACCAGCCCGGCCATCGACGAGGCGGTCGCCGCCTACGAGGGTCTGGTCGAGAAGATCATCGCGGCCGCCGAACTGGAGACCAGCATCAAGCGTCTCCTGGACGAGGTCGAGAAGACCAAGCGCCGCGTCAACGCCTTGGAGTTCAAGGTCCTCCCCGAGTTGGAGGAAGTGAAGACCTTCATCGCCTTCCGTCTCGAAGAGATGGAGCGCGAGAGCCTCTTCACGATGAAGCGCATCAAGGCCAAGGATTAGCCCCGTGGGCTTGTTCCGCAAGCCCCGCGCGGGGGGGCTTCGTTGCGGCGGGCCGCCCGGTCGCCTGCCCCCACTGCCAAGGCCAGCAATTTCGTCAAGGCACCTCCTGGTGGGATGGCCCAATCAACCGCGGGCGGACCGTGGATTTGCTTTCGTGCACCGCGTGCGGCCGGCAAGTCGGCTTCGATGCCGGCTCCATCCACCCCGCCGACTAATTCCATTCACCAAATGGGAATGAAATCCGTGGGTTCACTCGGCCCCCGGAAACGGCCAAGCCAGCCAGGTGGCTTGCACGGCTCCCCATGGACGCCCTGCTCTACGACGCCGCCCGCACCGCGATCCGTGCCTTTGGCCGCCAATTGCCTGGCGTCCTGGTCCCCGTGACGTGGGTCGGCAGCCAGCGCGAGAGTTGCGCCATCGTCGCCGTGGACACGGGACTTGCCCTGGCCCATGCACGGGCGGGCGGCAGCGTCGACGATCTGGCCCGCTCCGCGTGGGTGCGCGCCGGCGGCGATGGCCCCGCGCCCGTGGACGCGCTGCGTTGGCTCGATGCCCAAGCCGGCATCGGCTTCACACTGGAGCCAGGCTTTGTGGTGGGCGCCGTCCCCGTGCAAGTGCTACGGGTCGCGCCCTTGGTTCAGGCCGCCGCTGGCGGCATCCCGCAGTGACGCCTCTTCTTCGGGAGAGGGAAACAAATCTGCACCGTCGTCCAGGCAGCAAAGGAGGCATCCATGCCTCGACATCGACCTGTGCAGGATAAGGTGCGCGCCCTGTTCGTGACCACTTCCACTGCATCATGTCCAGCATCGGGCAGCACCGTTCCACCCGTTCGAGCCGATTGCCATGCGGGTTCGGCGCCACCTTTCCTGTATGGAATGGCGACGTGCCCGACTTGCATCCGTGTCCGGCTTCATGGCAATCACCATGATGGCGGCCTTCGGCATCGTCATCTTCGCCCTCCATGCATTGGCCGCACAGAACGGCCAGGTCCCCTACTACCTGTCCCACTTCATGCTCCTGGACCACGCCTGGCTCTGGCTCGTCGGACTCGGCATCTTCGCCGCCGGCGCCGTGGCCCTGGCCATCTCCTTGACCATCGCCATGCCCCCCGGGGGCTGGTCGCGAGTCAGCCTCGGAGCCATCTGGGCCGTCGGACCACTCACCATCATCGTCGCCGCCTTCCCCGCCGCCGCCCCCGGCGCCGACACCGACTGGATTGGCCGCACCCATGAAGTCGCCGCCATCGGGATGTTCATCGCGCTCGGCATCGCCATGGTGGGGCTCTTCCCCGCATTGCGCTGGGGCTGGACCGGCATCGCCTGGACCAGCCTCCTGCTCGGCCTCACCTTCTTCGCCCTGACGCCCTGGATGATCCGCGGATTCATCCTGGGCACCCCGGACGTCATGTACAGCGAGCGCATCGTCGTGGCCATCCACGGCATCTGGCTCTTCACCATGGGTGTCTGGGCCCGCAGCGAGACCGCACCTTTCGCGCGGCGCCGCCCCGTCACCATCCCCCGCGGCTCCGGGACCGCCAGCCCGAACTAAGCCCGGCGCCAAGCCGCCGCGCACTCCGCGGCCACGGCCCACGCCACCAACGGCTCGGGCCAAATGGACACCGTCTCCGGCACCGCTTGCTTCCACCCGGCGCTGAAGTCGCCGCTGGGGAATGCCCCGATGACGACGGTCACGTCCGAGCCGACTTCCTTGGCCACGGCATCGATGTCTTGCACGTCGCCGCCCTCCGCCAAGCGGAGAATGGGTCCGTCCAGGTCCTTCACGATGCGGTTGGCCGTCTTGCGCTCCATCCAAATCAAGGGGTCCTTGTCCTGGCTTTGGCCCGTCGTCAGGACCCGCGCCATCAGGCCCTGGAAGCGTTGTTCGCCCCGGGGCAACCGCGTGTCCGGGCGGATGTGAATCCACTCGCCATGCCGAGTGTGGATGCTGACCTCCAGCTTGCCCTCCTTGTTGAGAGGCGACTCCATCAGCGCCATCAGGCTCATTTGCGTGATGTCCGGGCGACCACGGCGTTCCCCATCGGGCAACGACTTGCTTGCCTGCCAGTGATGGTTGGCATCCAAGAGCAACTGCCCCGGGCGCTTGCCCATGGTCTGGCCGTGCTTGCGCACCGCCGGATGCCCCGCAATCTCTTCGGGCACCATCTCGAGTTCGGCGTCGGCCAGGATGACGTGCACGGCGCTGCCAGCAAGCCACCCCACTTGGCCGCTACCCTTATGGGTCCGTGGGCTGCCGCCGGCATCATGGCCTTCAACAAATTCGAGCCCCACCGGGAGGAGGAAGAAGGCCACGGTGCCAGCAGCGACACCGCGCACCGGCGCGCGATGCTGCTGAAGTACGGCTGGTGGATCAGCCTCATCTACACCGCGTTTGGGTTCGTGATGATTGGCTACTTCATGGTGCGCTGAGCTCGGTTCGGGCGCTGCCGCCCGGCCTGCTCAGGTGCAGATGACGTCGAGTTTGCCGTCCTTGGCTGCCTGCTTGATCTCCAACGCGATGCGGCGACCGGTGCTGAGTCCGGGGCTGATCATGTCGGCGTACGGGCTGCCTCCGACGAACGGGTTGGTGCCGGCGACGATGCGGGCACTGATCTCGAAGACCTTGAACTCCAGTTCGTTGGTGACGACGGTCTCCAAGCAGAAGGGGCCCCAGAGGCCGCCGAAGCGCTT
>JBFKTF010000164.1:0-4188 GCA_041636435.1 Thermoplasmatota archaeon | reverse complement strand
TGCCGAATGTTGCTCAAGAACTGGTACAAAACGTTCCATGCATCGAATGCGACGCGTTGGCCGCTCCATGCCTGCAAGCTCGTCTCGTGCTTGACCACCACGTCGCCAAGGTCAATGCCCACGAGCAGGCCACCGAGGCTCCGTGTTCAAAGGTTTCATAGCGCCCCCGGAGTGACCCGTGCCGATGAGCGACGCGCGCGAACGCCGCCGTGCCCAGGCAGAAGCCAGCAAGCCCAGCGCCGACCCCGTCGGTTGGATGAAGCAGAACAAGGTCCCCTTGATCATTGGCCTGGTCTGGCTGCTGTTCGTCGGCTACAATGTGGCCGCCATGAACGGCATCATCAGCGCCGAAAGCGAGGATGGCTGCCCAGGCCACTGGCATACCCGCTTCCAGGTCTACGCCGACAGCGAATACGTCAATTTCGCCAACTACCCGCAGTTCAACCAGCTCGGCAGCAGCGACGCTGCAGGCTACCACTTGCACAACACCGGCGGCAGCGACCCCGAAATCATGCATTTCCACCCCGCCACCGAGCGCTGCATTCCCTTGGACTCGGCGTTGAAGCACGTGGGCATCACGGTCACCGGGGATTCGTTGACCCTCAACGCACCCCTGCGCGAAGCCGGCGTGTACTCCGCCGACGCCAACAACACCGTCGACGTCTGGCACAAGCCCTTCGGCAAGGACTGGGTCCTCGTGGACAACGTGGGCCGCTTCATGGACAAGCAGATGCAGAACGGCGACCGCCTCCTCATCTACCACGGCAGCGCCGAAGGCGTGGCCCTGGCCCAGGAGAGCCTCGGTGATCTGGGTGAAAGCTACGAGCCCAGTGGGGACGCCACCGACCCCAAGTTCATCATCCGCATCATCGCGGTGACCGTCTTGGCCGTCGTGGCCCTGCTGATTTACCGTGGCCTGACCAACGCGGCCAAGTAAGCCGCCTCCGGCTCCTCTTCCCTTTCCCCCTTTAGGATTCCAGGATGGCTTGGGCCACGTCGTGGGGCGTGGTGTCCCCACGCTCCGCGGCCTCAAATTCGGCCTTGAAGGCCTCCCGGGGCGCGCCGTGCCCATCGAACGCCTTGGCGGTGACGTGGCGCGTCAACAAATCGCGCACCTGCGCCCACAAGCGTTGCCGGCGGCGGCGCTCCCATGCACCGCTCTTCTGCGCCCAGGTGCGGTGCAGGCCCACTTGCTCGGCCACCGCATCGACGCCCTTGCCCTTCTCGGCCACGGTGCGGCAAATGGGAGCCCACCAGAAGTCGTCCTCGTCTGGGTGCCCAAGCATCATCATGGCTTCCACTTCGGCGTGGACCTTGTCGCTGCCATCCAAGTCGGACTTGTTGACAATGAAAATGTCGGCGATTTCCATGACGCCGGCTTTGACGGCTTGGACGTCGTCGCCCATGCCGGGAACCAGGACCACGCAGACCGTGTCGGCGAGGCGGACCACGTCGACTTCGGCTTGCCCGACGCCGACGGTCTCCACGACCACGACATCAAAGCCGGCCGCATCCAGGACCTTCACGGCGTCGCTGGTGGCGGAGGCCAGCCCGCCCAAGGCACCGCGGGTGCCCATGGAGCGGATGTAGACGTCTTCGTCCACGGCGCGACTCTGCATGCGGATGCGGTCACCTAGGATGGCGCCGCCAGTGAATGGGCTGCTGGGGTCGACGGCGATGACGCCCACCCGCAGGCCCTGCTTGCGGTACGTCACGATGAGCTTGTCCGTCAACGTCGACTTGCCGGTGCCGGGGCTGCCGGTGATGCCGATGACGTGCGCCTTGCCCGTGTGGGCGTGCAGCGCCTTGAGGAGCTCCGGGGCATCGTCGTCGTGGGACTCCACTTTGGAGATGGCTCGGGCGATGGCGCGGCGCTTGCCCGCAACGACGCCTTCGGCCAGCTCCTGCGCGTTCATTGGAAGCGCGGGTGCTCTTCGATGAACTTGACGATGTCGCGGGTGTCGGCGCCGGGGCCAAAGATGGCCTCGATGCCCTTGCCCTTGAGCGACTCCGCGTCGTCGTCCGGGATGATGCCGCCACCAAAGACGATGATGTCGTCGGCGCCCTCGGCGACCAAGAGGTCCTTGATCTTGGGGAACAACGTGTTGTGGGCGCCACTGAGGCAACTGAGACCCACCAGGTCCACGTCCTCGTCGAGGGCGGCGCGGACAATCTGCTGGGGCGTCTGGCGCAGGCCGGTGTAGATGACCTCGTAGCCAGCGTCACGCAGCGCACGGGCGACGACCTTGGCGCCGCGGTCGTGGCCATCGAGGCCGGGCTTGGCGACAAGGACACGGATGGGACGGTCTGCCATTGCGTGGCCCACTGGAGGCCGCTATTTCACCGATGCGGACTCAGGGACGGCGCATGACGAGCACGATGGCCAACAGACCCGCCAACAGGGCGGCGATCTCGAAGCCGGGGCTCTTCTTCTCGTCCGTGAGGCTGGCATCCAGGCTCTCCAGCTCGCTGGCTTGGTCCGGGTGGTCCGTTTCTTCGTCCACCAAGGCCACCAAATCCACGAGGGCGCGCTTGTTGGCGTCCTCTTGGCTCACGGCTTGCAACACCAAGTCGGCCAATGCGCCATCGCTCACGCCGCTGGGGACGGTGACGGCGACGGCGACCTTGCGTTCCTGGCCGGGGCCCAGCTCGAATGTGGGGCTGCCGACGATGCGTGCCCACTCCGAGTTGACGCCCGTGATGTTCAGGGACACCGCTTGGGGGCTCTGTTCGCTGTTGCGTAGGCGGGTCTCGAAGATCACGGTCTCCGCCGGGTTGACGGGGCGCTCGAGGTAGTCGGTATCGAATGCGAGGCTGCGGACGGCGTCGTAGAACGTGTCCAGGGGATCGCGGTATTCGTTGAGGGGCAGTTCCAGTTGCCCCCCGGGCATGATGCTGGGGGCCACGTTCGGGCCCACGAGGGCGGGTCCGATGAATTCCCCTTCGAGCCACAGGTTCAGCCACATGAACATCTCGTCCCCGTAGGGAATGAAGTCGGCGGCCTTCAGAATCTCCAGGTCCGCTTCGAACGTATGTTGACCAGGGCCCCAGGAGGCGGCTTGGCTGTTGGTGAGTTGCCCGACTTGGACGCTGTCGCCCAGCGCGCTGCTGTACACGTACATGGCGCCGTGGAGCGTCACGTCCTGGGCGATGTAGTCGTACTGCACCGGGATGCTGATGCTGCCCACGGCGTCGGTCTCGAAGTCGAGGCCAATTTGCAGGAACGGCTGCAGCGGGACGAACCAGTAGTAGTCGCCGCCAAAGCCGGGGATGCTGTTGCCGTACCCGGGCATGGGGGCGCCCATGTCGGCGGCGTCCTCTTCGGCGGCGTTCATGTAGAGGCCGTCGTTGAAGCGGAAGAACGTGGTCAGGTCACTGGCCGGGCCCAAGAAGTCGTCTTGGTAGGGGGCGCTGTGGAACCAGAGCTTGGGGTGGTGGCCTGCGGGTTGCGGAATGTCGGCGTACTTCACGCCCAACTCGAGGCGCCCGACGTCGCCGCTGTCCCGGTCACCGGTCATGGTCAGCAGGAACGACTCCGCGCCGCCATGCTGGTGCCCACTGGGCGTGGTCAGCAGCACGGGGAAGCTGGCGGATTCGTCTTCGTCGAGCGTCAGGCGATCGTAGGGCAGGGTGATGTCCCAGCCGTCGGGAGCGTCCTCAACGGCGAGGCGGAACGGTTGCCGTTCGCCCTCGTTGAACGCATGCACCTGGTAGACAATCGTGGTGGCGCCACCGTTGCTGAGGCGGAATGGCGAGTCGCTGTGCAGCAACGCATCGCCCTCTTGGACGACGCCGAAGGCGACGTCGTAGATGGGGCCCACGCCGTCGTCGGGCATGCGGTCGCGCAGCGTGAAGCCCGCCAGGGGCTCGTTGCCTCCAATGTAGATGATGCCCTGGTTGTTGGTGGTCTCCAACCAGATGTCCGTGAACTGGTGGCCAATGCGCGCCGGTGCACCGGAGTCATCGATCAGCACATCGCGCGGGATCTCGATGGCCATGATGCCCGTGGCCGTGTCCGCGTCGGCAAACAGATCGGTGACGTGGGTCCGGTATTCGTCGCCGTCGCGCTGCTCCACGACGAAAAGTTGGGCGTACGTGAACGTGCCCGAGCCCACCAAGTTCACGCCGTAGTAGACAGTGGCACGGTACTGGACGTCGCCGAGCCGGAAGTGAATGAGCGTTTGGACG
>JBFKTF010000163.1:0-4232 GCA_041636435.1 Thermoplasmatota archaeon | reverse complement strand
GTGAGCGACGAGGGCCTGGAGCATTGCGGCGTCGCACCGGACCCCGCCTGGGCGTACGGCCGCATCGAGGGCGCTGCGCTGTATGCGCCCAGTGGCAACCGCGTGGAACTGGTGGGCCCTGACACGTACGGCTGGGTCATCGAACGCAAGATCTTCGAGAAGCACCTGGCGCGTGATGCCATCCTGGCCGGCGCCAAGACCATGCCCAAGACGCAAGCCGTGGGGCTGCTCAAGGACGCCTCGGGCAAGGTCTGCGGCGTGCGCGCCGAATTCATGGGCAAGGAATTCGACATCCGCGCCGAGCTCACCATTGGTGCCGATGGCATCGACAGCTTCATCGGCAAGTGGTGCGGCCTGAAGACCCTCAACCGGGTGCGCGACTACCACGCCGGCTTCCAATACGAAATGGTGGGCGTCGACGGCTTTGGCGAAGAGAAGTGGCTGCACCTCTACTTCGGCAACGACGTCGCTCCCAAGGGCTACGTCTGGATCTTCCCCAAGGGCGACGGCGTGGCCAACGTCGGCATCGGCATCCTGGCCAAGCACGCATCCTGGGGCAACCGCGCCCAAGACTACTTGGATCGCTGGATCGAAGCCAACCCGCAGTACTTCCAGAACGCCAGCGTCACGGAGATCAACGGCAGCGGCATTCCCGTCAGCAGCCGCGTCCCGGAACCCGTGGCCGACGGCGTCATGCTGGTGGGCGACGCGGCCCAACTGGTGAACCCCATCCACGGTGGCGGCATCATCATCGCCATGCGCGCCGCCATGATTGCGGCCCGCGTCGGTGGCGCCGCCTTGCAAGCCGGCGACGTCTCCAAGCAGGCCCTCATGCCCTACGTCGAGGAATACTGGACGAAGGACGAAGGCGCCGTGACGGAGAAGCTGCTGCGCCTGCGCTACTTCTCCGAGAACTTGTCCGACAAGGACTTCGAACGCCTGGCCAGCATCTTGGACGGCGACGTGGTCCTGGAGCTGACCGAAGCGAAGTTCCCCACGTTCGTCAAGTTGATGCTGAAGCACTTCCCCAAGATGGCGCCCCTGGTCCGCAAGTACATGCTCGCCGTGCGCGACATGGAGGAAGCCAAAGCGAAGGCCGACTGGGACGACGTGGACGAGCTCTTGGCGGATGCCGAGCGCCGCATGGAAGCCGAACAGACGGCCTAGCGCCCGACAACGCAACGCAAACGTCCATAGGCCGGGCGCCCCATCCTAGGGTGGTTGTGATGTTGCAAGCCCTGGTCATTGAAGACAATCCGTTGGACCAACGCCTGACGGCCAAGCGCCTCGAAGCCGCGGGCATTGAAGCGACCGCCGTGCGCGACGTGGCCAACTCCGCGGACCTGTGCAATCACGACGTGGCGGTGTTGGATCTGGACTTGGTGGCCACGCAGGGCTTGCGCTCCATCGAAGTGTTCCGCACGGTGCACCCCAACATGCCCATGGTGGTCCTGACCGGCCACGAAGACTTGGATGGCGCCAAGGCCGCCATCCGCATGGGCGCCGACGACTACTTGGTCAAGCATCAGACCAGCAACGAAGCCCTCGTCCGAGCGCTCGTGCTCAGCATCGAACGGCGCACCCCGGGCTCGACGCCGTCGGAAGGCGACTTGGTGCAGACCATCCGGGAGTCGGGCGCCGGCGTCGTGGTGCTCTTCGACCATCCATTCGAATTGGTCTTGCAACGCTGCGCCGAAGCGGGCGTCCCCACGGACCAAGTGCGGTTCGTGGACATGACCCAACGCACGGACCCGCCGGCCGCCACCCCTGCCGGCGTGTTCGTGGTGGGCAGCCCCGTGCAACTGGAGCGCGCCACCATCCGCATCCAACAGGCCTGCGATGGCTTGGACGAAGCGCCCCTCGTGATTGACTCCACGAAGTTGCTGCGCCTCTACAACGGCGACTCCGATGCGGACGCGTTCTTGCGGCACCTGGAGCAACACGCCATGAGTCAAGGGCGCTCCGTGGCGTTCCTGACCGCCTAAGGCTATCACGCGCCAAGCACTGGTCCCGGCATGGGGTCCTACGGCGACTTGTGGCGTGCCCGCGTGCGTTTGCTGCGCCCAGGCAACGCCGTCATGGCCGCCGTCGCCGTGGTGCTGGGTGTCCGGCTGGCCGGGCCATGGCCCGATCTTGGCACCACCATCGGGGCCGCATTGGCCGCGTTCTTGGTGACCGCCTTTGGCAACGTCCTCAACGACGTGCTCGATGCCGGCATCGACCGCACGGCCCACCCCCATCGGCCCATCCCCAGTGGATTGGTGACGCGCCAAGAGGCCCGACGTTTTGCGGGGCTGCTCCTGATCCTTGGTTTGTTCGAGGCGTGGTTGGCGGCGGGATCGCCGTTGCTGGCCTTTGCCTTGGTCAACGCCGCCGTGTTGGCTTGGTACGAGTTGCGCCTCAAGCGACTGCCCCTGGTTGGCAACGCCGTCGTCGGCTTGCTCGTGGCCTCGACACTGGCCTTTGGCGGCGTGGCCAACGGAGCGGCACCTGG
This sequence comes from Thermoplasmatota archaeon, assembly GCA_041636435.1. Taxonomy (GTDB): domain Archaea; phylum Thermoplasmatota; class E2; order JACPAO01; family JAHFTW01; genus JBFGSX01. Next base: position 1,738 of record JBFKTF010000163.1, on the reverse strand, counting down.
CCCCGTCGTCTGGCTCATGATGGCCATGATGGCGTTGACGAACTTGGCCCGCGAGGTCCTGAAGGACATCGAGGACATGCACGCCGATGCGGGGCGCCGCACGTGGCCGATGCTGGTGGGCCCGGGGGCTGCGTCGTGGACGGCGACGGTTGCGCTGGGCATCGCCGTGGGGTTGGCGGCCGTGGTGGCGTTGGATGCCCCCCGCTGGTCGGGGTTGCTTCTGTGGGCCTCGGCACTTTCATTCGTGGTGGCATCGGGCCTTGGTTGTTGGCAAGCGGCCCGGGGCCAGCGTGCGTTGAAGCTCGTCATGCTGCTGGCGTTGGTGGCCTTCGGAGCCTACGCGCTCGGCTTCTGACGGTGCCTTCTTACCGGCGAGCCTGGTGCAGCGCATAGTGCGTTACCGTCGGCGCCCCCGCATCGAGTTCGTGGAGGACTACATCTACCGCCACCTGCGGCATGGCCCCCTCCATTTCACGCTCATCGACCCCGAAGAACAGACCCCGAAGGAAGCCGGCGACATGGCCAAAGCGGCCGCCGAAGCCGGCAGCCACTTGATTCTCATCGGAGGCAGCACCAGCAAGGGAGGCTGGAGCATGGACCGCATGGTGAAGCTCATCAAGCGCCGCAGCGGCCTGCCCGTCGTGTTGTTCCCTGGCGGCAGCCGACAAGTCAGCGCCCACGCCGATGCGGTGCTGTTCATGCAGTTGCTCAACAGCCGCGATCGACGCTTCCTCGTGGGCGAACAGGTGCGCGGTGCGCCACTCATCGACAAGATCCAGATGGAACCCATCCCCATGGGCTACATCATCGTCGAACCCGGCGGCACCGTGGGCAAGGTCGGCCAAGCGGACCTGGTGCGCAAGGACGACATCGACGCCGCCGTCGCCTACGCGCTGGCGGCGCAGTTCTTTGGCATGCGCTTCGTGTACCTCGAAGCCGGCAGTGGCGCGGAGTCCCCCGTCAGCCCCGCCATGATTCGGGCCGTCAAGAAGGCCGTCAACATCCCCGTCATCGTCGGCGGTGGCATCCGCGAGGCCGACACGGCCCACGACGCATTGCGGGCCGGGGCCGACATCATCGTCACCGGCACGCTCGTGGAGGGCGCCGTGGACGTCAAGAAGACCCTGGGCGACTTGTTGTTCGGCGTCCAGGAGAAACTCAAGCGCCAGTTCCGGCGCGGCCTGGATCTGGGCGACAACTACGCCAACAGCAAGCCATGGCGATGGGACCAGGAGGAAGAATGAAAGCAAGCGCCAAGGCCCACCCGATCCAGGGCCTCATCAAGTACCACGGATTGAAGGACCCCGTCCGCCGCATCCCGTTCCACGACAGCATCAGTGTCTGCACGGCACCGCTGTTTAGCCACACCACGGTGGAGGTGCTGGAAAGCGGCGACCACTCCTTTGAGATCGATGGCGAGGCCGCCACCGGCCGCGCCCACGACCGCATGTGCGCCGTCGTCGAGGCAATCCAAGAACACGCCGACGACGACCGGCCCTGCCGTGTCGTGAGCAAGAACTCGTTCCCCCAATTCGTCGGCCTCGGTTCCAGCAGCAGTGGCTTTGCGGCGCTCACGGTGGCCGCGGCGGCCGCATACGGCTTCGATGCGACCCTGGAGCGCCTCAGCGAAATCGCTCGCCTCGGTGCGGGCTCGGCTTGCCGGTCCGTCACGGGCGGCGTGTCCGCTTGGCTCACCGAAGGGGCCCGCAGCTACTCCAAGTGCCTGTTGCGACCGGGC
>JBFKTF010000162.1:0-4257 GCA_041636435.1 Thermoplasmatota archaeon | reverse complement strand
CGCAGGCCAGCGATGCGGCGGGGCGTGCCAAACTGCGCCAGGGCGGCGTCCAGTTGGGGACCCGCTCCGTGCAGGATGGCCATGGGCCCCGCCCGGTGGATGGCCTCGGCGATGTCGTCCAGGGCTTCGAGGCAGACGGCGACGCCAAACTTCCAGACGTTCATGTGTGGTACTCCGCGTTGAAGGTGACGTATTCGGGGCTCAAATCGCAGCCCCAGGCGGTGCCATGGCCGCTGCCGACGGCGACGTCGATGACGAGCTTGACGGTGTCGTCGCCCAGGCAGTTGCTGGCGTCCGCTTCGACGCCGACGGGTTGGCCTGCGTCCAGGACGCGGACGACCTGCCCCATGCCGTGGATGTCGATGCTGACATCGCCGACTTCCATGCCGGTGCTGCCCATGGCGGCCACGATGCGGCCCCAGTTGGGATCGCGTCCGTGGACGGCGGCCTTGACGAGGTTGCTCTTGGCCACGGCGCGGGCGGCCTTGCGGGCCATGGTGTCGTCGGTTGCGCCGTGGACTTGGACCTCGAAGAGCCGAGTAGCGCCTTCGCCGTCGCCCGCGATTTGCTTGGCCAGCTTGGTCGCCACTTGGGTGACGGCCGTTTGGAAGGCGCCCCATTCGGGGTGTTCGGGCGTCAGTTCGATGCCGCCGCTGGCGCCGTTGGCCATCAGAATCGCGGTGTCGTTGGTGGATTCGTCGCCGTCGATGCTGATTTGGTTGAAGCTGGTGGTGGTGGCGTCCACGAGCGCGGTGCGCAGGTGCTTGCCCGGCACCGGGGCGTCGGTGACCATGAAGGCGAGCATGGTGCCCATGTTGGGGTGGACCATGCCGGCACCCTTGGCGATGCCCGACAGCGTGTAGGTTTGGCCGTTGGCTTGGAACGTGGTGGTCGCTTCCTTGGGGCCCGTGTCCGTGGTCAGAATGGCCTTGCTGATTTCGGCGCCCGTGGCGTCGTCGATGCCGGCCATGCAGTCCGTGATGCCTTGCTGGATCTTCTCCATGGGGAGCTTGCGTCCAATGATGCCGGTGCTGCACACCAGCACTTGGTCGTGCGGAATGTCCAGGGCGCTGCCCAAGGACTCGGTCATGGCAAGAGCATCCCGCAGGCCTTGTCGGCCGGTGCAGGCGTTGGCGTTGCCGCTGTTGACGACGATGGCTTGCACGTGCCCGTCCGCCACGTGTTGTCGGCTGATGTGGACCGGTGCAGCGGCGAAGGCGTTCTGGGTGAACACCGCGGCCGCTTGCGTGCCGGGGACGTCGCTGACGATGACGCCGACGTCGGGGCGGCCGTTCTTGATGCCCGCATGGACGCCGTTGGTGCGGATGCCGGGCACGGCGCTCAGCCCTTGGATAGTGACGAGGTTCACAGGCCACCTCCAGTGCCCAGAAGACCCGTGCTGGGGTCGAAGCCGAATGCGAGGTTCATGTTCTGGACGGCGGTGCCGCTGCCGCCCTTGACGAGGTTGTCGATGGCGCAGCGGGCCACGATGAGGCCGGTGTGTTCGTCCACGTCCACGTCGACCTGGGCGTTGTTGCTGAGGCGCACCGTGTTGGTGCTGGGTTCGCGGCCGAAGTCGACGAATGGGTGGTCGGCGTAGGCCTGTTCGTAGGCGGCCTCCACGTCGCCTTCGCCGGTGTACGGCATGTAGACGGTGCTCAGCAGGCCGCGCGTCTGGGGTACGAGGTGGGGTGTAAAGCGCACCGGGTGGATGCCTCCGTTGAGGCGACCGGCGGCGGCGCTCATCTCGTCGGTGTGGTCGTGTCCAAGGACGTTGTAGGCGCGCACGGACTCGTTCATTTCGGGGAAGTGCAGGTCGGCACGGGGGCTGACGCCGGCGCCACTGACGCCGCTCTTACCGTCCACGATGATGGGGCCGGGGGCGACCAGGTTGTTCTGGAGGGCTGGGGCCATGGCGAGGAGGCTGGCGGTGGGGTAGCAGCCGGGGTTGGCGATGCGGTTGGCGCCCTTGGGGGTGGGCAGGACGTCGGCGAGGCCGTAGATCCAGCGGTCTTCGCCGCGCAGGGCGGCCAACCGGTGGTCGCGGCTCAGGTCGATGACGGTCTTGACGCCGGCGGCTTCGTAGGTCTGCACGAGGCCGGCTGCTTCGCCGCCGGGCGTGGCCAGGAACACCACGTCGGCATCCAAGGCCGCGTCGTCGTCGTGCGCCACGAAGGTCTGCTTGCCGCGGAACCAGCCGATGTGGTCGCGGATTGGTTCGCCGACGGTGGAGGTGCTGGCCGCGTGGACCATGTCGACCTCGGGGTGGTGCGTCAGAAGGCGGAGCAGTTCGCGGCCCAGGTAGCCCCTGGCGCCGATGATGGTGGCTTGGACCATGTATGGAACCGCAAGGGTCGGGGCAAGGGTATAGGCCCGACGGCGAATATGCCGTCAAAACGGAGTAGCATGTCTGAAATCGGACACCTCTGGGGTGATGGCACATGGCACGTCTCCGTGCCCGCGGCGGACGCGAGCCACTTGGAGGATTGGCATGGGGCGTGCTGGACCCGTGGCGGCCTCGAGGTGCCGCACCCAGAGAATGTGCGGGTGTTGTCGCTCATGATCCACGACCGCCTGGAGGTGGACCACTTGGCGCACTTCCCCCAGTTGGAGGCCGTCATCACGCGCAGCGATGGCTTCGACCACGTGCCCGTGGAGGCGTTGGCGCAGCGCGGCGTGGCGACGTATCACTTGGAAGGCTACGCCACCGACTCCGTGGCCCACCTGGCCTTGACGTTCTTGCTGATGCTGGCGCGACGCATCCCCGATGCCATGGCGACCACGCAGACCGGTTCATGGAATCGCAGCCAATTGGTGGGGCAACATCTGGGGGCGATGACCGTGGGCATCGTGGGCACGGGGCGCATTGGCACGGCCACGGCGCAGCTGCTGGATGCCATGGGCGTCCCGACGATTGGATACGACGTGGATCCAGCCGCACGTCCTACGCGGCTACGCCACCACAAAACGGCCACATCCCTGCACGAGTTGTTGGCCTCCAGCGACGCCATCAGCCTGCACGTGCCCCTCAACGACTCCACACGGCACCTATTGGGGCCAACCGAGTTCGCGGCCATGCGGCCGGGCGCGTTGCTGGTCAACACCGCGCGGGGCGGCTTGGTCGATGTGGACGCCCTCTTGGAGGCCCTGGATGGCGGACTGGCTGGCTACGCTGCCGATGTGTTGGATGACGAGCCCGCTGTGCCCGATTTGCCCCGCCTCATGGGCCGCAGCGACGTGGTGCTGACCCCACATTTGGGGGCACACAACGACGCAACCATTGCTCGGCGCTACGCCATCACCCAGCACATCGCCCAAGCCATCCTGGACGGCGCCCCCGAACGGGTCGCGCGTTACCGCGTGATGACCAACGAGCGCGCGTAGCGGCGCCCGTCGAGCTTGCCTTGGTTCATGGCGGCATGGATTCTGTCCATGTCCCGACTCAAGCGATGCACGCCCATGGCCCGGGCTGGGTGGATCACGTCCACGCGGACGCCGTCCGGCGGGCGCAGGGCGTAGTCGACGGCGGCGGCCTTGATGGCCTGATGGCGCATGATGCCATCCCGCAACTTCGGATACTTCCGGGCCGCCACCTCCGCCAGCAACCGCGCATCTTGCCGCACGGGGCCGGGGCGATTGTTGAGCACCAGCGTGATGTCCGTGGCACCCATCACTTCGACGGCGTACCGGATGGGGATGGGGTCGATGGCACCTCCATCGATGTAGCGTCGTCCATCGATTTCCACGTGGGGTCCGCAGCCGATGGGGAGGCGGCCGGTGGCCTTGAGCCAGGCGATGATGTCCTGGCCTCGGATGTCTTGGTAGATGCACGCGCCCGTGTCGATGTCGGCGGCCGTGACAATGACCTTCCACGGAGCGCGGTCGATGGCGTCCGTGTCGATGGGCAATTCGTCCACGTAGACGATGTCCAACAAGGCCTCGTGGTCCAAGACCGGGCCTGCTCGGAGGGCGCGCCGGTAGCTGAGGACGCGTTGGTCGCGGGCGTATTGCCAGGTTTGCTCGGCGCGGTCAATTTGCCCCGCACTGAACCAAGCGGCCAGGGCGCCTCCGGCGCTGGTGCCCATGACCACGTCCCAGTCGTCGAGTCTGGCTTCCGCGAAGCTGCTGAGGACGCCATTGGCGTAGGCGGCCTTCATGCCGCCCCCTTCAATGATCAACGTCCTGCCCATGGCAGGCAATCGTGTGCTGGACTATATGACGCTGTGCATCCCACAGCGCGAATGGGGTGTGGCGCTT
>JBFKTF010000161.1:0-4259 GCA_041636435.1 Thermoplasmatota archaeon | reverse complement strand
GGCCATTTTCTCAAACGCAGCGCCAACGGAATCAGCAACGCCATGGCGCCGGCGCCGACGACGTATCCCCATGCGATGCCGACGTCGTCGGTCCAGTATCCGAGGCCAATCTGCGATACAATTCCTGCCGCTGAGCCAAGCAATCCTCCAAAGGACACCACGGTGGCGCGGGTCTTGCCGCTGATGCAGTGGTGCAAGGCTCCGGTGTGGACGGGGCCGAAGATGCCGAAGGCGAACATGGCGGCCAGGAATGCGGGCACGGCGATCCAGAAGTGCTGGACGAGGCCGGTGACGAGCAGTCCGGAGGCGATGCCGGCGGCGGCGAGTGCGAGCAGCGTGGAGCGGCGGGACTTGGCGCCGATGGTGGTGGCGAATTGGTTGCCGAGGATGCCCATGATGCTGACGAGGGCGGCGATGACGCCGGCGACCCAGATGAGCGGCTGCCCGAGCAGCTCGAGGAAGTATGGTTGCCAGGCGTACCAGCCCCAGATGAAGTAGCCCCAGAGCAGCATCGACATCAGCAGCAGCACGCGCACGGGGGGTCGGCGCCAGCCGTTGTCGATGGATTCGCGGGTGATGCGTGCCATCTCCGCGGGGATTTGTTTGACCTTGAATGCGCGCTGTTCGAAGCCGATGTCCTTCATGGCGATGAATGCCAGGATGAACAAGGCGGCCAGCAGCCCAGCGCGCACGAGGTATGGGAGGCTCAAATCCAGTTGCCCGAGGGCGCCGCCTCCGACGGTGCCCACCAGCATGGCGAGGCTTTGGAATTGGCCGCCGCGGGCAAAGACGCCGTCTTTGCGTCCGATGTCTCCGACGGCGTCCAGGGCGTCGACGACCCAGGCTTCGACGGCGCCCGAGTAGAACGTGAAGCCCAAGCCCAGGATGATGCTGGCGGCGGCGAACAACAGCAGGCCTCCGCCGGTTTCGGCTAGCCACACGTAGGCCAACGTGCCGACGAATAAGGTGGCGAGGCTGGCCAGAAAGGAGATGCGGCGCCCGACGGTGTCGGCGACGACGCCGGTGGGAATCTCGAATAGGACTTGGCCGGCGGTGAAGAACGCCGTCGCGACGAAGGTCTGGAACAGGCTCAACCCCGCGTCGAGCAGGAACAAGGTGTTGACGCCCCAGATGAGGCTGGCGCTGAGGTTGTAGAGGCCGACGATGGCGTAGTAGCGGCGCTTGACCTGCTCGGGCTCCACGCTCCAGCACCGGGGCTCCAGCGTTTAGCTGGCTACCTTGGTGCGGCCGCATCCGAGGCAGAAGTCGAGGCCGCCTTCGGGCATGCTGCATTCCCGGCACAAGCTGACGCGGCCGTTTTCGGACATCAACACGAGCGCCAGCAATCCAAAGAGGATGGCGTGGGCGGTTTCCAGTAGGGGGAATCCGCCTTGGAAGCCAACCCAGACGGCCAAGCCGAAGCTGATGAGGGCGCCGACGAGGAGCGTGATGGCGGCGAAGGTCCTGGATGCCACGCCACGTCATGGGTCGGCGGCCAACAGGACGTTGTCGGCGTGGGGCAATGGCCGATGGGCCGCTGCGGCCCTAGAAGACGGTGACGCCTTTGACGCCCCGGATGCCCTGCAACGCGGGAATCAAGGAGCCGGGGACGCGGTCTTCGGTGACGACGTAGAGGCGGGCTTCGTCGAAGAATTCGGGGTCTTCCACGATGGCTTGGCGCACGGACAGGCCGTGGTCTGCGATCATGCGGCTGACGCCGGCCAGGATGCCGGGCACGCTGGCGTCGTCGGGGATGATTTCGATGACGCCGCAGCCCAGTTCGGGGGCGACGTCTTTGAGGTGCAGGGCGGGCTGGAATCGGGTGAAGGCCCGTTCCAGTTGCGGGTTTTGCAGGATCGTCTCCACGGTGCTGCGCACGATGCGGCGGTCGACGTTGGCGGCGCGCGCCACGGCGGTGTCGGCGATTTCGATGTGGCCGGCGTGGATCTTGTTGTCACGAATCTGCAAGCCGTATTGGATCATCAGGCGCACGACGCGTTCCTGGGCGGGGTAGCGCCGGAAGTGGTCGATGAGGACCTGCCACATGGCCGCCCATTGCACGATTCTGTACTTAACGCTATGTCGAAGATGTGCATTGACCCGCAGTTCTGCGGAATAGTCCCTAAATATGGGCTTTCGGTGCGGCGGACGTCATGGCAGCCAACGGCATCCGCATGGGCCGCATCATGCCCCGCGACCGCATCTTCATGGTCCCCATGGACCACGGCATCAGCATGGGCCCCATGCAGGGCATCAGCCCGCCGGGACCCACCCTGCAACACGTCGCTGGGCCGGCCACGTGCGTGACCGTCCATAAGGGCCTCGTTCCGCAGGTCGCCGAGTTCGCCGACCACTTGGCCATCCTCATGCACCTCAGCGCCAGCACCGACCTGGCCCCCGACCCGAACGAGAAACGCATCGTCGCCACCGTCAAGGAAGCGGTCAAGATGGGCTGCGACGGCGTCAGCACCCACCTCAACCTCGGAAGCCCCACCGAAGCCGACATGATCCAAGCCGTCGGCCACGTCAGCACCGAATGCAACGAATGGGGCATGCCGCACATCGCCATGGTCTACCCCCGCGGCCCCCACATCAAGGACCCCTTCGACCCCACGTTGGTGGCCCACGCTGCCCGCCTGGGCGCCGAGCTGGGCGCCGATGCCGTCAAGGTCCCGTTCACCGGCAGCGCCGATACGTTCGCCCCGGTCGTCGATGGGGTCGATGTGCCCGTCATCATTGCCGGCGGCCCCAAGGCCGACTCCGAAGCGGCGTTCCTGGCCAACGTCCAAGGCGCCGCCGACGCCGGCGCAGCGGGTGTCAGCATCGGCCGCAACGTCTTCCAAGCCGACGACCCGACGGCGCTCATGCGCAAGATTGTCCAGTGCTTCTGATGGACCGCATCCCCCTTTGGATTGACATCCGCGGCGCCGACGACGCCATCCTCCAGGCCGCCCGCGCCCACGCAGACGCCGTCTTGGGTGACGGCGCCATCGATGGGGTGCGCAGCATCGTCGTCGACGGCAACCAACTCCTCGAGGACGGGCAAGCCATCGGCACCGTCGTCCGCATGGAGGACGGCGCCGCCCAAGCCGCCGCCGCTGAAGCGCAGGGCATCGTCCTCGTCGAAGGCCGCGATTGGACCATCATTCCCCTGGAGAATCTCATCGCCGCCCGCCGCGACCGGCCCGGCACCTTGTTCGCCTTGGCCACCAGCGCGGCGCAATGCGGCGTCTTCCGCGACACCCTCGAGACCGGAGTCCACGGCATCGTGTTGCGCCCCGAATCAGCCGACGACGTGGCGACGGCGCACCGCATCCTCGTCGAGAAGGGCGTGCCCAGCGTCACGGCATCCGCAAGCGGCGACGGCCTCGTCGAAGCCGAGATCACGGCCATCGAAGACGCCGGCCCAGGCGACCGCGTCTGCGTCGACACCACCAGCATCTTCGAGCCCGGCGAAGGACTCCTCGTGGGCTCCACCCACCGCAGCTTCGCCCTCGTGCACGCGGAAACCATTGAAACCGAATACGTGCGCGCCCGCCCCTTCCGCGTCAATGCCGGGGCGGTGCACAGCTACCTCATGGGACCCGATGGACGCACCCAGTACCTCAGTGAGGTGCAAGCCGGTAGCCAAGTCCTCGCCGTCGCCCCCGACGGCACCACCCGCACCCTCACCGTGGGTCGCGCCAAGATCGAACGGCGCCCCCACTTCCTCGTCCGCTGGACCACCCGCAACGGCCCCGGCTCGGCCATCGTGCAAAACGCCGAGACCATCCGCCTCGTCCGGCCCGATGGACAACCCATCAGCGTCACCGAACTGAATGTGGGCGACCACATTCTCGTGCAAGACGAAAGCGCTGCCCGGCACTTCGGGATGCCCGTCGACGAACGCCTGGAGGAACGATGAGCCACGACCGCGTCGCCACCATCAGCCGCCCCACCGCTCGGGACGTCGCCCGCGTCCTTGGCCGCGAACAACACGCCGACTTGATTGAGGTCCGCCTCGACGTGCTGTGGAGCGACGTCCCCGACGCCGACCAAGCCGCCGACGACCTGGCCACCATCCTGGAGGCAACGGACACGCCCTTGCTGGCCACGTTGCGACCCAAGCGCCAAGGCGGCTCATTCGAGGGCGACGAAGTGGCCCGCATCAACCTCCTCATGGCGGCTGCCCAAGCTGGCTTCGCCGCCGTCGACATCGAGGACGACCATCAAGAAGTGGGTCGCATCGTCGAAGCGATCCGGCCCCACGCCGAACTCGT
>JBFKTF010000160.1:0-4288 GCA_041636435.1 Thermoplasmatota archaeon | reverse complement strand
TGCGGACGTGGAGGCCGGTCTGTCGTCGCACCAGGTCCTCGAGGGGCTCGTCCACGGAGCCCCCCGGCGGGAGCCACGTGCCGGCCAAGAGTCCCTCGGCGCGCCGACACATCAGGACACGATGCCCTTGGCGCAGGACGGCAAAATGCAGTCGCTCGAGTCGCTGGCTTCGCTTGGCCACCGTGACGGGACGTGCATCCACCGTGCCCGCCGCCAACGCAGCGCAGTGAGATGCCAGGGGGCAGGCGGGGCAGTCCGGTCCGGTGGGCGTGCAGACCGTGGAGCCGAGATCCATGAGGGCCTGGTTCCAATCGCCGGGGCGCGAGGCGGCCACGAGATCCCGGGCCAATGCATCGATGGTGCGTCGCCCAGCGGCTCGGTCCACGGGCGCATCCATGTCCAAGAGCCGCGACAAGATGCGGATGACGTTGCCATCGACGGCGGGGACCGCTTGCCCAAACGCGATGCTGGCCACCGCGCCGGCGATGTAGTCGCCGATGCCGGGCAGGCACCGCAAGTCCTCGGCGTAGGCGGGCAACTGCCCGTTGTGGCTGCGTGCGACGACCTGGGCGGCGGCGTGGAGGCGTCGAGCCCGACCATAATAGCCGAGGCCGGACCAGGCGGCCAACACCTCGGATTCGGGGGCCGCCGCCAGTGCGCCGATGGTCGGGAATTGCCGGAGCCAATCGTCGAAGCGCTTGGCGACCACGTCGGCTCGCGTTTGTTGCAGCATCACTTCGCTGACCCAGACACGGTACGGGTCGGCGGCGTCCCCGTCGGCGACGCGGAATGGCAGGACGCGGCGGTGCACGTCGTACCAATCCAGCAATGCGGCCTGGATGGCGGGGACGTCCACGTGGCTCCAGTCCGGGGGCTTGGTTTGACGGTTGTGTCCCGTGACCCCCACAGAAACCACAAAACCGGTCACGGGACTGGCCGCAGCGTGCAGTCCGACCAAGACCGCTACGCACCAAACAGCATCTGCTTCGGCTGCGGCCCCGCCAACAAGGAGGGCCTGCAGATCAAGAGCCACTGGGAAGGCGACCCGCTCGATGGCGGCGTCTTCGTCATGGAGTTCGACCCCATAGACGCCCACCAAGCGTTCCCCGGCGTCCTGAACGGCGGCATCTTGGGCAGCTTGTTGGATTGCCACAGCAACTGGTGCGCCGCCACGGCCATCATGGCGGACAAGGGCTGGGACAAGCCCGACTGCACCGTCACCGCGGACTTCCATGTCAAGCTGAAGCGCCCGACTCCCTATCCGGGCAAGCTCACCGTCAAGGCCCAGCCGGTCAGCATCGATGACCGCGTCTGCAAGGTCCACGCCGAAGTGTGGGCCGACGTCCGCGGCGAGCAGAAGATCACCGCCACCTGCGATGGCACCTTCGTGGCCGTCACCGAAGGCCACCCCGCCTACCACCGCTGGGGCTAGCATGGAGTGGAGCGTCGTCGAATCAACCGATGCACCAGCGGACATCACCGGCCGCAAGCCGGGCTTCGTGCCCGGGGACGTCATCGGCATCGTCGGCGCCATCCTGCTGCTGTTGCTCGTGGCGGGCCAGGTCTGGATTGGCATCATGACCTTGCTCGGCGCCGACCTGGGCGACGTCCGCATTGGCAAAGCCGATCTGTGGATCAACAGCCTGGCGTTGATTGTCGTCTTCGGGGCGTTCCCGTTTGCATGGGTGTGGGCGACGCGGCGGCACGGCTGGCAAGGCACCGTGGAGTACTTCCAACTCCGCAACCCTTTGCTGGGCGTGGGGTGGGGCATCGTCGTCACGGTGGGCCTGTTTGCCATCCTGATGCTTGCTGGCCTCGTCATGATGCTGCTGGGCTTTGAGCAAGAGAACCAAGCCCTGGGCGACATCGCCAAGGTGCTGGATTGGCCCCTGGTCTTGGCCATCAGCATCAGCGCCGGCGTGAGCGAGGAGATCCTCTTCCGGGGCGTGTTGCAACGCCACACGAACTGGTGGATCCAAGCCATCGTGTTTGGCCTGCTGCACGCGTACCAAGGCGTGTTCGCCATCTTCCTCACGGGGGCCCTGGGGCTGCTCTTTGGCTACATCGTCAAGCGTCGCTGGGGCTTGTGGATTCCCATCGTGGCGCACTTCTTGTTCGACTTCATCCAACTCAGCATCCTCATGGTGTACCCGGAGGCGGCGTGAACTGGAACGTCGTCGACGAACCCACTGGATACCGGCCCGCACAACCGGAGGACCCGAAGGTCCGAGGCGTCTCGGGCTGGGACACCATCATCATCGTCAACCTGGTCATCGTCGGGTTGTTGCTGCTAGGCAACCTGTTTGCCGGGCCCGCCGACCCGGATGGACCGACGGGGCTTCCAGACGACCCCAACCTCATCCGCGTCATCGGGTGGCTGGACGTCGTCATCGGCTTGACGCTGTTTGCCGGCATGCCGGTGGCGTGGCTGTTGGCCACCCGAGCCGAGCCCGTGCTGGGTACCTTGCGGTACTTGCGCATCGTCACGGACTCCCGTCGCCGTTGGCCGTTTTGGCTCGGCATCGGGTGCCTCGGCGCCGTGGCCTTCTACGTGCTCGTCACGCTGTTTGCCCTTCTTCTGTCGGTGTTGGACGTGGACCCCGGCGGGGACCCCATCTTTGCTGAGCTGGTCACGGCCGGGGGCTGGCCCCTCATCATCGGCATCAGCTTGGGCGCCGGCATCGGCGAAGAAGTGCTGTTTCGAGGCATCTTGCAGAAGTGGATTGGCTGGGTCGGGCAAGCGGCCCTGTTCGCGGTCGTGCACGTCAACCAAGGCTTCTTGGCGGTGGGATTCATCTTCCTGATTGCCCTGGCATTTGGCTACCTCGTCAAGCGGGGGGTGCCGTTGTGGTCGGTCATGATCATGCACACCTTCTACGACATCATCTTGCTCGGGCAACTGTACGTGAGCCTATGACCGTCGAGATCACCGAACACACCGCCGACTTGGCCATTGACGCCACAGGCGACGACGTCGGCGAAGCGATGTCGGAAGCGGCCATCGGGTTGGCCCGCATCGTGACGGGTCGCGACGAGCAGCCACGACCCGACAAGGAGCTCCGCTTCGCATTGGACGCCCCGGATTTGCCCGCCTTGGTGGTGGCGTTCCTCTCCGAACTGCTGTGGCTGCTGGAATCCGATGAGATGCTGTGGCTCGCTGGCGGCGTCGACGTGCGCCAAGACGGCGACGGTTGGCACCTCCAAGCGCGAGGCAACGGCATCCAGTACGACCCCGCCCGCCACGGCCAAGGCACGGAAGTGAAGGCGGTCACGTACCATGATTTGGTGGTCGCCCAGGAAGGCCCCCGTTGGCGTTGCCGCGTCGTCGTGGACATCTAGCCGCCAGCCTGATAGCCCAGGACCGCTGGGCGACCCCATGGCCTGGGACGGTCCCCTGCACGACCTCGGCGACGGGATGCACGAAATCCCCGCCGACTACACCGGCCAAGACGGCGGCCTGCGCATGCGCGTCCCCGGCCGCATCGTCGCCTCCGGGCCGTTGCTGGAGCACATCCGCGACGACACCGCCGCCGAGCAAGTGGCCAACGTCGCGACGCTGCCCGGCATTGCAGGCTACTCGTTGGCGATGCCCGACATCCACCTCGGCTACGGCTTCCCCATTGGCGGCGTCGCCGCGTTCGATCCAGACCACGGGGGCGTCGTGTCCCCAGGCGGCGTTGGCTTCGACATCAACTGCGGCGTCCGCTTGCTGCGCACGGACTTGCACCGGGACCAACTGGTTGGCGATGCGCTGCCACAATTGATGGACGACTTGTTTGCCAAGGTGCCCGCCGGCATGGGCAGCCGCGGCAAGGACCGCCCCAGTGGCAACGCCTTGACCGAACTGATGGGCGAAGGCGCGGGGTGGGCCATCGAGCATGGATACGCCACCCCGGACGACCGGCGCGCCATGGAAGAGCAGGGCCGCATCGAGGGCGCGGCGCCGGAGCACGTCTCGGAACGGGCTCGAGTCCGGGGGCAACGCACCGTCGGGAGCCTGGGCAGCGGCAACCACTTCCTCGAAGTCCAATACGTGGACGAAACCCACGACGAAGAGGCCGCCAAGGCCTTCGGCGTCACGCCAGGACAAGTCGTCGTCATGATCCACACCGGCAGCCGCGGCCTGGGGCACCAGGTCTGCCAAGACCACTTGCAGGACTGGCAGGGATTGGGCTCGAAGTACGGCATCGATTTGGTCGACCGGCAGCTGGCCTGCGCTCCACTCGACAGCCCAGAAGCCGAGAGCTACATGGGCGCCATGGCGGCCGCCGCCAACTTCGCCTTCGTC
>JBFKTF010000159.1:0-4302 GCA_041636435.1 Thermoplasmatota archaeon | reverse complement strand
TCTTGCCCGTGATTGACTTCGTGACGTTCACGTTGGGGATGTTGCTGGTGTTTGGTTTGGCGTTCCAAACGCCGTTGGTGATGTGGGCCTTGACGCGGGTGGGCCTCGTGTCGGCCGTGTTTTGGCGCAAGTACTGGCGCCACGCCGTCATCGCCATCGTGATTCTGGCGGCCCTGGTGACGGATCCCACGGTGGTGAGCCAAATCATGGTGGCGGTGCCGCTGCTGATTCTCTATGGCCTGGGTGCGGGCCTATCGGTGTGGGCGGAGCGCCGCCACGCGGCAGCCCAATCCTAGGGTATCCGAATATCAATCGTGCGCCAACTCGTTGGCGCGCCGGTGGGGATTAGCCGAGTTTGGCTTGGACGTCTTTCTTGACGTCTTCGAGGCTGCGGCCTTCTTCTTCGATACCGAGGTCGCGGGCGGTGGCGCGGATTTGTTGCTCGCTGGCGGCGGTGTGTTGGCCGGCTTCGGCTTTGCCCATTTCGGCTTCGAATTCGTTCTTGGCCTTGGTGAATTCGCCTTTGGCTTGTCCAAGTCCCCGTGCGAGCTTGGGGATGGCGCTGGCGCCAAAGAGCAGGATGACGAGCGCGATGACGATGATCCATTCGCTGCCGCTTGGCAGGAGGAGGAAGGCCATGGGCTTCGCAGCCCGGCCGCGTTGAAAGGGTTGTCCTCTATTGCTTGGCGGCGTGGACGCCGCAGTATTGGCCGCCGTCTTTGGCCTTGACGCGGCAGCGGTTGCCTTGGGCGGTCAGGGCTTGGCAGCGGCCGTCGTCGGGGAACGTGGTCTCCGGCGCGGGGGGTGCGGGGGTGTCGTCGCTGGGCGCGGGGATTTTGCCGAGGTCTTGGCCGACGTTGAGTGTTGGCACGGGCCGGGTGTCGTCCTTGGCGGCGTCGTCGTCGGCGATGGCTTTGGCTTCGGTGGCGTCGCTGGCGGCCTGTGCTTCGGCGGCTTCTTCGGAGAGTTCGGCCTTCTCCGCTTTGTCGTCGGCTCCGCGGTCGGCGGGCCAGGCGTCGTCGGGGACCATGCTTTCGTCTTGGACGGGGGCTTTTTGGTCGTGGACGAAGCCGGGTTCGTGGGGGAGTGGTGTGTCTTCGCCGGCGGCGGCCTTCTTGGCGGCGTCGACGAATTCTTGGTGGCGGCGCACGGATCCGAAGTGGAGCACGAGGGCCGGAATGAGCATGAGCAGCCCAACGAGCATGGCGAGTTCCAGGAGGAACGTGTGCTCGAAGCGGATGCCGAGGACGGTGAGTTCGAAGGGGGTGCGTCCGCGTTGGCGGATGGTCTGGATGATCCAGATGACGGCGGGCACGGCGACGGCGCTCACCAGGAACGCGATCATGGTGTGGGTGGGGGTGCCGGCGATGAGGTGGCCTTCGAGGTCTTCGGGTTCGTTGCGGAAGCTGACGATGCCGGCGACAATCAAGGCGACGCCGATGATGACGAGCGGCAGGATGAGTTTCCAGACCGTGTAGCAGACGCCTGCGATGAGGATCAGGTTGCTGTCGGCGCAGAAGTCGGACCGGGCGCGGAAGGCTTCTGCGTAGATGATCGCCAAGACACCGTAGACCGTGAGGAGGGTGCCTGGGATGACGAGGCCGTCGCGCATGCGGATTCGGCTGTCACGCACCATGGACGATGGGGGATTCATCCAGGACCGTTATAAAGACACCAGAGTCGATGCTACGGGTCCATCCAAGGAATGGTGGCGAACGCTTCTTCGAAGCGGATGCGGCTCATCCATTCGGCGCTGACGTAGGGTTCGTACAGGAGGAATCCCACGAATGCCAAGACGACGGCGAAGACCGTGGTGAGTCGCCCCAGGGGTCGTTCGGCGAGGATGGCCAGGGCGCCGCCGAGCATGAGCGCCAAGGTGGGGACGACGGCGGTCATGTAGAAGATGAAGCTGGTGCGCGTGACGAGGAAGAAGCCCCCGTAGGCGGCGAGGAAGGTGACGGCGGCCAGGATGAGGCGCTGCACGTCGGTGTCGGTCTTGACGCGGCGCACGCCCCAGAAGGAACCAATCACGGCCAGGGGCGCCATCCACCAGGTGGCGGGGTTGCCGATGGCGTACACCCAGCGTCCATGCGTCAGGGTGGTTTCGGAGTAGTACAGCATGGGCGTGGTCATGATGAGCCAGGACCATGCGGGGCTGGCGTCGACGTGGGTTTGTTCGCCACCGGCAAGCCAGCCGAAGCTGTCGATGGTGATGGCGGCCAGGTGGCCAAAGGCGCCGACGACGCCCATGTCGGGCACCCAGAGCCGCAGCCACGGCAGATAGGAGACAATCCACACCAGCAGGGGCAGGAAGACGATGGCAAGAATGGTGCCATCGAAGCGGCGGCGGGTGAGGTGCCCGGCGCGCCACGTGGACCACAAGGCGATGGCGAGCACGGGGACGCCTAGGAAGAACGCCGTGAACTTGGATGCAAACGCGAGGCCAAGGAAGATGCCGGCCGTGAAGGTGCCCTTCTTGGTGGGGATTGTGGCCGCCAGGAGGGCGAGGGCGCCGAAGCTGGCGGCAAACACGTCTAGAATCGCCACGCGGCTGCTGCTCATCAGCATGGGATCGAGTAGCAGCACGCCGCCGGCGAGCCAGCCTGCGGAGGGGCGGCCAAAGAGGCGCACGGCGGCGCCACTGATGCCCAACACGGCCAAGGCGCCGGCGATGGCGACGGGGGCACGCCATGCCCAGGGGTTGCCGTTCTCTTCGATGCCGTTGATGAAGCGGGCGTAGGTGACCGAGTCGGGTTCCCGGCACCCTGGGAAGACGTCGTGGTCGGTGTCGAAGCGATCCACGGACCAGCCCAAGATGAGTTTGCCAAGGGGCGGGTGTTCGTAGTTCAGGGGACGTGGGGCTAGCTCGTCGTTTTCCCAGCACGCATCGTGCCAGATGCCGTTGTCAATTTGCCGGGCGACGCTGACGTAGTAGTGTTCGTCGAAGACGAGCGTGTCGATGTCGTCGAGGCCGGGCATGTACAAGCCAAGGGCGCAGACGGCGAGGACGACGGGTGGCAGCCAGGCGCCGGACTTGTCGCCGATGCCGCGCAGTGCGCCGCGGAGACTGAAGCGGTCGATGCCGCCGTAGGTCCACTTCTGGTTTCCTTGGAAGTTGGTGGTGAAGGCGGCCAAGATGGCGATGAATTCGGCCAGCAAGTAATGGACGTGGAGGACCTCGACGAAGAGGAAGAACACCGCCAGGTTGACGACCATCGCGACGAGGCTGATGGCGTTGAACCTGGCCAAGCGCGCCAGGTGGTGCCCGTGGTGTTTGTCTTGGAACGTGAAGCGGTCGTTGAGCAGGAAATTGGTGACGATGCTGGCCTCGATGGCGAGCGCCGCCGCGAGCAGGTGATGGAAGCCCGCAAATTCGACGAGCGTGAACAGGAGCCCGAGGTTGACGACGATGCCGCTGGCGCCGACGGCACCGAACTTGGCGATGCGTCGATTCTCCTTGTGCGCCAGCGCCAACGCGGCGAGGTGGACGAGGTATTGGACGATGACCGCGCTGCCCAACTTGCTCTCGCCGGCCCCGCGCTTGCCAAACACGTAGCCGACTTCGCTGACTTTTTGGATGTCGCAGCGGCCGATGATTTCCAAGAGAATCTTGTAGCCCTGGGGCCGAAGGGCCTCGATGTCGACGGCGTCGCGGCGCACCAGGAACAGGCCACTCATGGGGTCGCTGAGCCCGTGTTGGCGCACCGGCGGCAAAGCGACGCGGGCGGCGAGGCTGGCGCCGCCACTGATGGCGCGGCGAATCGGGCCGAAGCTCCCATCGCTTCCGCCGTCGCGGTACCGTGTGCCCACCACCACGTCGGCGTCGTCCGCGACGGCCTTCTGGAACATGCGCGGCGCGACGGTGGCCGGGTGCTGCTGGTCCGCATCCATTACGAGCACGTACTCGCCAGTGGCTTGGCGGATGCCTTCCACGACGGCCGTTGCGAGGCCGCGCTCCTCGGTGCGGACGATGGCGCGCGCGCCCGCGGCTTGCGCGGCGGCTGCGGTGCCGTCGGGGCTGTTGTCGTCCACGACGAGGATCTCGTGTTCGATTCCTTCGAGTTCCCGCGTCAAGTCCCCGATGAGCGGCGCCATGTTGGCGGCCTCATTGTAGGTGGGGATGACGACGGTCAGCTGCACGAGGTTCCCACTGGGAGGGCCTAGAAAAAGGGGTTGAAGCGGTTGGGCCGATTACAGGCGGCGGCGGACGACGAAGGCCGCAGCAAGGACGGCGCCGGCGAGGGCCAGGATGCCGAATCCGGGAGTGGCCGTGCCTTCACCAGATTCCGTCGTGCCGCCCGT
>JBFKTF010000158.1:0-4378 GCA_041636435.1 Thermoplasmatota archaeon | reverse complement strand
TTGTTGAGCAAGAAACGGCGGAATGCCCCTTGCATCGGCCGCCGCGGGATGAAGGGCACGCCGGCATGAGGCCCCGGGCCCCCTGGGTGACATGCCCCCAACAAGCGGAGGTTAACCGCGTGAGTCGGTGGGGGGTGCATGGCGTGGGGTCGTCCACTTGTCTTGGTTGTCCTGTTCTTGTTGGCTCCTCTTGGGGGAGTGCAGGGGAATGGGGCTCCGCCGGGCCCGTTCATTTCAGTGGATTCCCAGGATGGCTTCCAGGTCACCTTGTCGGTTGGGAACCTGCCAGGGGGCCTCGAAACGCTGGACTGGTCGTTCGGTGACGGGGCGTCCAGCAACCAGAACCCTGCCACGCACACGTACACCGCGCCAGGGTCTTACGACGTCGTGGCCGAGTTGCAGATTGAGGACGACCCGCCCGTCGTCATCCAAACGACCATCCTCATTCTCCATCCTCCGCCGGAAGTCACGCTCTCCCTGGGCCTCGACGACATCGCCCACCCCGACGCATCGCCTGCCTTTGGCACGGCCATGGCGGGGGACGGCGATTGGTTGGCTGTCGGCGACCCCGAGGCCAGCCGCGTCACCCTCTACCAGGAGCGGTATGGCCTCTTTGAGCGCCACCAAGACATCGAGATGCCGGGCGCGGCCCTGGGCAAGCACTTGGCCATGGAAGGAGACAAGCTCGTCATGGTGGACGGCAGCCTTGGCCGCACGTTCCTCAGCCTCCTGGAGGCGGGGGGTTGGGGTGAGCCCACCGAACTGACGGGCGACGACCCGGTGGCCCCGACATCCTATGGTGGTCCCGTGGCCATCAACGCGGGCCACATTTACTCCTCGAGCGACACGTACACCAATGCGGCCTATGTGGCCGTCCACGCGCCGGGCCAGACCCACACCACGAGCCTCGCGTACCTGCAAGGAGCCCGCGTCCTCGACCTCGAGCCACGCGAAGGCGGCATCGTCGCACTGACCGATAGCGCACTCGTCCAAGTCGGGCCGGGTGGGACGGCCGAATTGCTGTGCCACAGCCCGTCCTGGAATCTCGAGTACAAGCCCGGCCAATACTTGGCCATCGGCGCCACGGACATCATGGTCGCGCGGCCAGCCGACGACCGCGTGATGGTCTTCAAGCAAGACGAGGGCACGTGGTACCAAGCCCACGACGTGGAGCGCCCACTGGCGGTGCAGCTCGATTTGGCCGGGCATTCGTTTGGCTCGGCAATCTACATGCTGGGCACGGAGCTCGCCGTGGCGGATGGCGGCTCGGCGGTGCACGTCATCGACCCGAGCCAAGGCCCGCCGCCGGAGGAATGCAACCAGCAAATCACGATGATTGGTTGCACTCCGTGCCCGAACGACTTCAACGCGTTCATGCTGTGCCCCCACGTCGATACGTGCCCCGTGACGCTGCGGTTCTATTGCCCTGGCCTGGGGGCATCGGTCGTCGACGCATCGAAATCCATTCTCGACTTCTTGTGGCCCTTCCGTCCGCCGCCGCTATTGCTCCAGGGCTTCGTGCTCAACGGCGAACATGAACCCGTCGACCCGGTCAGCGCCACGTACCCCGCACCCCCCTCGTCCCTTGCCTGGGGGCGCGCCCTGGACGCCCATGAAGGCGAGTTGCTCATCGCCCATGGCACCACCTCGAGTGGCGCCGTGACGCGCACCGATCCCCCGGGCCCCGTCGACATTGGCCACTTGACCAATGTCCGCCTCGTCCCCCCGCATACCGGCTTCCAAGCCCGCGCCACGTACGCCGAGCCGGCCAACCACCCCATCGGCAGCGAATGGGCGGGGCCGCGCACCAGCAGCGCCCACAACCCGGCCTACTCCCTGTCTCCGGGCCTGTACCAGATTGAGCACTTGGCCACGGACGCCAGCGGCGCCACGACGGCCACCAGCCTCAAGGTCCTGGCTTGCCACGGCGTCGCGTCCGACCAAGGCTACCATGGAGAAGATCCCATCCTGGATCAACTGGTGGTGGCTCAAACGGACAACTTCGCCATCAGCTACCATGGCATCGCCACGGGCTCGTCCGTGACGCTCGGTGCAGCCGCCTGCCCCTTGGCCGCCGGCTTCGACAACCCCGGCCCGTTGGCGTTCCCCACCGTGCGCACCGTCACCATCCAGGAAGAAGACTACACGTCGGTGTCCATGGCGTACGTCCGTCTCGAGGTGTACTTCTCGAGCGCCGAATTGAGCGCCTTGGGCATCACCGAGGACACGCTCACCATCCACTACTGGAACGGTGCCGCTTGGATTGACACCCAGTTGACGCCCGGCACCATCCTGGGCGCCACGCCCGAGAAGGACCTGCAAATCTATGCGGGTGGCCGCGCCGAAGGATACCTGTGGCTCGAAATGGACCACTTCAGCACCTACGCACTGGCCGGCGCGCTGCCGCCCCCACCGCCCACCTCATCCGGCGGCGGCTCCAGCTCCAACAACGACCCGCCACCGGAGCCCCCGGCTCCAGAGCCTGAGCCGGCACCGGCCCCAAGTCCGCCGCCCAGCGCGCCACCCGCGCCGCAACCAAGCACACCCGCGCCAGCCCCCAGTACACCCAGCGACGACCCGGTCACGTTGGCGCTCTTTGACTCCGAAGGACGTCCCTTGACCAACCTGGGTCGTGGCATGATTCTGGCCGAAATCGAAAACGCCCCCGACGGATCGTTCCTCGTCGTGCGTGGCCCCGATGGCGAACAACGCATCCCCATCGAGGATGGCAAGGCGACGTACCAGAGCCAAGGCAACGGCCCGGCGCGCTTCCAAGTCGCCCGGGACACGTCGGTCTACGCCGCGACGCAGATCTTCATCGAGAATCCCCGCGTCAGCGCCGAAGCGGGCGTCGTCTCCGTGGGAGCTGCGGCCCTGGCCCTCGCTCTTGGCAGCATCATCGCCGGCCCCATCAGTGGCCTCTGGGCCGCCATCATCGGCACGGCAGCCGAGGAGACGGCGATCGCGTTGAGCGAGGAGAAGCTGCGCAAGAAACGCAAGAAGGAATTCGTCAAGAAGAGCCTC
Organism: Thermoplasmatota archaeon; assembly: GCA_041636435.1. Classification (GTDB taxonomy): domain Archaea; phylum Thermoplasmatota; class E2; order JACPAO01; family JAHFTW01; genus JBFGSX01. The sequence goes on along the minus strand of JBFKTF010000158.1, from coordinate 1,354 downwards.
ATCGCGCTCTTCGTGGCGGCCCTGCTGATGACGATCTTCTTCACGTTCGAAGAAGTGGAGAATCTGAGTTGGAGCAGCTACTTGCAGGCCTTCCCCTGGGTCGGTGGCGCGGCGCTGCTGATGTTCCTCATGGCGGCGTTCATCGAGGAAATGGTGCTGCTCAGCAGCCGCTCCAAGGCCCGGTTCAAGTTCCACCTCGGCGGCGCCCTGGTGTTGGCCTTGTCGGCCATTTTCCTACGCACCGCCATGGGCCTGCCTGGTTTCGTGGACGAAGTCAAGGCCAAGGGAAGCCCAGTCATCCGCAGCTTGGCCAGCATCGCTGGCTACGCGGGCCTCGTGGTGCCGTTTGCCATCTTGGTGGACATCCACTACGCGTTCTACGAAGTGGGCATCATGATGTGCCTGGCGGCCCTGGCCACCGCGGCGTTGCCGTTCAAGCCGATGCCGGGCAACGACATTTGGCACACCCACAAGGGCGTCAGCCTCGCCACGTCCGCCCTGGCGTTCTGGTTCTATGGCGCGTTCTTCGTGGGCCTCGTGGGTCCGGCGCAAGTGCTCATCATCGGCAGCATCGGCTTGGGCCTCTGGGCCGCCATGTGCACCTTGATGTGGGCACAAACCCAAGTCTGGTACCTGGACATCGCCATCGCCATGACGCGTTGGGAGACTCGGATGATCCAGACCCTGCCCGCCTGGCTGGTCTGGATTGGCACCATGCCCCACCGCATGCTGGAATGGCTTGGCCTCGGCGTCGACCGCGTCCTGGAAAGCACCGAACACGGCATCGAAGACGGCACGGAGTGGGTCATCCACGCCACGCACCTGGATCGCATCAAACGCCGCGACAAGGGACTCGCCGCCATGATGGTGTTCAAACGTTGACACGCCCGGTCGCGACACTCTTGTGTGGCATCGGATGAAGAATCAATGCCCGAATGCGGAGGTGAACATGGGGCCCATCCAAGGAGGTCCCTGCGGTTGTCCTCGGCCTCGTCTTGGCCCTCGTGCATGCGTTGACCACGCGGTCGACCAGCTAGTGGGCCTTCGTTTTCTTCTTCCTTCTTTTATTCCAATGGTCGACCGTCGCCACCGATGCGCATTGGTTGACTGCGCGGATACACCGGCGGAATCGCATCCCCGTGGGGGGCCGACTTTGCCGTCCAGGCCTCGGTGAGCCGCGTGCGCACCATGGAGGCCTTGCGGGCATCCACCAAGTACCGCAGGCGCAGGTCCATCCAACTGGGCTGGCTTTCCATCAAGATGAATGGCCGATCGGGGAAGACGGCCTCCATGCGCAGGCCCTTGGTGAGGCGCCGATAGGTCTTGGCCAATTCTTCGTGCCGTGAAGCATCCA
>JBFKTF010000157.1:0-4426 GCA_041636435.1 Thermoplasmatota archaeon | reverse complement strand
TTCGAGCCACTGGAACACCGGTGCGTGGCCTTCCTTCTGGAAGCGCAGGTTGAGGCCGCCCGCATACACGCCCAATTCGTATTCGCCGTTGGCGTCGGTTTGGGTCATGTTGCGGTAGTCTCCGTATTGGTAGCCGCCGCCGGGGCCGCGGACTTCCCATTGCTCGGATATGACATCGGCGCCAACGACGGGTTCGCCGTCTTGGTCGACGATCTGGCCGCGCACGATGGCGGTCGTCTCCGGCACCGGATCCAATTGGATGGTGAGGTCGCTGCCGTCCAGCAATTGGCGCGTCTGCGAGAAGCCTTGGCCGGGGGCTTCCACTTCCATGTGGTACCAGCCGGCGCGGACATCGAGGTTGAACTGCCCGGCATCGACCTTGGTTTCGCCGCTGCTGTGGCTGCCCCAGTACGAGATGTAGGCGGCGTCCACAGGTTGGCCATCGGCTGTGAGGAGGCTGCCAGAGACAGTGACGTCTTCGCCTTCCAACGTGATGATGTCCAGGTCCCCGGGGGCCGTGACCTCGGCTTCGTAAGAGACGAAGCCCTGGCGCGTGACGGTGAGCGTGTAATCGCCCTCTGGAACGTCTTGGAACGAGAAGCCGCCACGGTCGTCGGTGGTTTCGGTGCGATCCACGGCGGGAACCCCGGCGACGGCGCTCTGGATGCGAACCTCGGCGCCGGGCAAGCCTTCGCCGCACCAGCTGCCTTCCTCGGCATACGTGACATACGGACCAGCAGGGCCGACGCACACGACGCCGTTGAGCTCACCAGTTGACACCTGGGCCTGTGCGGGTTGGACAAAGAACGCCGTGGTCGCAAAGGAGACGGCGATGAGGAGGTAAATCGCCTTGTTCATGCCCCTGAATAGCGCTTGGTCCTATATCAAGCTCCGACGGTTGTTTGGTGATTTCCCGACCGACGCCGCTAACAGGGGGCGATGGCTCGAAGATGCATGCACGGGGGCATCGATGAAGCAGGCCGCGGTCCCGTGCTGGGACCCTTGGTCGTGGCCGGCGTCGCCGTGCCCGACGCGCAGGCCTTGGCCGACTTGGGCGTCAAGGACTCCAAGCGCCTGCCCCCCGGGAAGCGGGAGCGGTTGGCGCGCCTCATCCGCGACTTGCCCGGCGTCCGCGTCGAGGTCCGCATCCTAGAAGCCACGGAACTGGATGCCCGCCGCGAAGGCGAGACCCTCAACGCGATTGGCCTCTCGATGTTCCAAGACGTCGCCCGCGCCTTGGAGCCATCGCGGCTTGTGGTGGATGCCGCCGACGTGGACGCGGCCCGCTTCGGTCGCGCCGTCCAGACCGCCGTCCCCCATGCCGAGGTCATCGCCGAGCACAAGGCCGACGACCGCCACCCCGAAGTGGCCGCCGCCAGCATCATCGCCAAGACAGTGCGCGACGAGGCCATCGAGACACTACGCAAACGCCTCGAGCGTCGCTTGCCCCGCGAATTGGGCAGTGGATACCCCAGCGACCCCAAGACCAAGGCGTTCCTGGCCGCTTGGCTGGACCAAGAAGGCGACCTGCCACCGGGCACACGGCGCAGTTGGGAGACCAGCAAGCGCCTGCTGGCCTCCGCGGCCACGCCACGCCTCGACGCCTTCGAGTGAGGGGCCACAACACCTTAAGCGACGGGCTTGCGTGGGAACCGCATGCGTGCCTGGGCCACCGTGCTCCTCCTGTCGCTGACCGTCATGGCGGGTTGCCTCTCCGGCGACCCCGCCCCCGAGACCCCCGACACCCCGACACCGACGCCCACGGCGGGCGGCTTCAACTACACCGCCTTGGACGCCAACGGCTTCCCCGTGCCGGTCCTGTTCTGCACGGAGCGCTTCCAGGTCACCGCCTACGACCCCGAACTTGGCGGCGGCGCACAATGGACCGACTTCGAAATGACCGGCGTCGTTGACCAGTGCAACTTCGAGATGACTCCGGACGACGAGCGCGAAGGCAACGAGGTCACCATCGCGGTCAACCCCATGGATCCCCGCAACATCGTGGGCGGTGCCAAGGACTACTTCCCCGCCGACGCGGGTGAGTGCGTCTGGGACGGTGTCTACGTCACCCACGACGGCGGCCGCACCCCGTACCAGGACCGCAACTTCGACGGTAGCCCCTGGCGCCTCCGGGCCGGCGACGTGGAGAACTACTCCCCCAACTACGCCAGCCAACTCTGGTGCACCACCGACCCCGTGGCGTACTTCAACGCCGCCGGCGACCTGTACTACCTGCTCATGGCCTACCAGGCCGACCCCGTCACCGGCTCCAAGGCCGGCGAAGACGAGCTGCCCAATGGGGCCCTGAACGACTGGGCCTTCAACCGCGCCGTGCAAATCGTCGCCATCAGCGACGACGGCGGCGACACCTTCCACACCTTCACGCCCGTCCTGGAGGGCAGCTTCCCCGTCAACTTCCACGACAAGGGCTGGATCGCCGCCAGCCACGACGGCACCGTCCACGTCATGTGGCTCGCCTTCTTCGTGCCCGGCAACCAGTACTGCCGCAGCACCGACCAAGGCCAGACCTACCTCTGCACGGAGATTGCCGGCATCCAGTTCGTCGAATCCGGCCAAGGCAGCTTCATCGAAGTGGGCACCGGCCCCGAAGTGTACCTCTCCTGGTACAGCGGCGGCATCCGCATGCTGACCAGCAACGACTACGGCGCCACCTGGCCCGAACCGAGCCCCGAAGGCACCAGCGTGGACAACGGCATCCAACTCGTCACCCGGACCAACCCGCAATCCATGCCGGGCCTCGAGGGGCGCGACCGCCGCACCGGCTACCCCGCCATGGCCACCGACCGCAACCCCGACAGTCCGTTTGCTGACAGCATCTACTTCGTCTGGAACGACCGCTGCAGCGACGACATCTGGAAGCCCGCCGACGAGTGCGAGGTCACCGGCAACAACTCGATTTACTTCATCGCCAGCCACGACAAGGGCCAGACCTGGGATCAGCCCATTCGCATCAGCGACGGCCCCGACGGGGAATCCTGGAACATCTTCCCCGCCGTCAGCGTCAGCCCCGGCGGCGTCATCGATGTCTCCTGGATGAGCACCCGCGACGCCCGGATGCTGCCCTGCAACAACGGCACCCCCGACTGCCCGCAGAACTACGGCGAGGAATACCCCACGTTCGAGCAGCACTACACGTACAGCCTGGACGGAGGCAAGACCTGGAGCCAAGACTTCAGTGTCCGCGACGCCAACGACGGCGGCTGGGACCCCGGCCTATGCCACCACCAGAACGGCAACGTGTTCATCGGCGACTACAACGACATTGACTCCTCGTGGCAAGCGGCCCACCCGGTGTGGCCCGACACCCGCGACGGCCACTGCGACGTCTACACGGCCACCATCCAACGCCCGGTCTTCGCCGAAGGCTGGGACGAGGAAGGCAAGGCCGCTGCCGAGCAGTGGATTGCGAGTCACCCCCTCTGAGACTTCGCCTGCGGCGAAGGCTCAGAGTGATGCGGGCTCCGCCCGCAGCCACACAGAGCACGCTCGACTAGAGGTGCTTGGGCCACTGCAAGGCGACGAGCTTGCGGTCCTCAAAGAGGGCCACGCTGCCCGTGGGCATCGTCTTGCCCGTGTCCGTGCGCGGCGCGTCGGGAGCCAAGTGGCGCACCAGGTCCGTCATGGTGGGGTCGTGGGCCACCAGCATCACCGTGCCCGCATCGCTGGCCGCCAAGGCATCCAGGTAATCGCCCATGTGGCCCCCGTACAGGACGTCCACCGTGTCCTTGGCGGGAGCCTGGTCCCAGGCACTGGCCGCCAACGCGTAGGTCTGTTGGGCCCGCCGCGCGGGTGAGACCAACGCATGGTCGGGGACCCAGCCCAGGTCCTGCATCCATTGCCCCATGCGGGGAGCGTCGTGCTCACCTCGGGACGCCAGGGGGCGCTCTCGATCCGCCAGGCCCTGCTCCCAGTCGCTCTTGGCGTGGCGCATCAAGATCCATCGCACCATGCCCTACGATGGGCGCGCATCGGCCTTGAGCGGTTCGCTCAGTCCCAACCCATGCGGTAGCCCGCCACGTGGAACGTCCGCACCTCGTCGCGGTGGAAGGCGAAGCGCGCTTCGATGGGGTAGGGCCAATCCATGATGCGGTCCAGGCTGGCCCCCAACGCGTCGGCCTGGCGGCCCAGGAAACTCTCCGTGTTGGCCAAGGCCAAGAACCAACAGGAACCGTCCCCGTCGATGAGCCGCGCGGCGGCCTCGTAGAACGGGCGGTCCGCGTGCCGGTTCTGGGCGCCGAAGGGCGGATTCATGAACACCGTGTCCACCGGATGGCCCACGAGGTCCAAGTGGACCTCGGACATGTCGGCCGCGATGGTGGCGATGCCCTGATGCGCGGCGGTCTGCAATGCCGTTTCGTCCACGTCGATGCCCACCACGGGGTGCGCGCCGAGGATTCTGGCACCC
>JBFKTF010000156.1:0-4482 GCA_041636435.1 Thermoplasmatota archaeon | reverse complement strand
GGGGGGAGGCGTGAAGGACTTGGCAGCGATGACGTCGTCGATGCGCAGGATCATCGTGGCGGCCTCGGTGGCGGCCTTGATCTCCTGGGTGCCGACGCGGAGGGGTTCCACGACGTTGTTCTCGACCATGTCTTCGACCTTGCCGTTGTAGACGTTCACACCGTGGGTGGTCTTGCCCTTCTTGTGGGCGCGGCGCAGGCTCAGGAGGATGTCGATCTCATCGAGACCGGCGTTCTCGGCCAGGGTGCGGGGGACCACTTCGAGGGCGTCGGCGAAGGCTTCGACGGCCATCTGCTCGCGGCCGCCCACGGTGGGGGCGAAGCTGCGCAGCTGCATGGCGATCTCGGTGGCAGCGGCGCCGCCACCGGGGGTCATCTTGCCGTCTTCGAGGGCGACAGCGACGACGCTGAGGGCGTCTTCGAGGGCGCGCTCGGCTTCATCGACGACGTGCTCGGTGCCGCCGCGCAGCAGGATGCTGACGGCCTTGGCGTCCTTGCAGTCGGTGACGAAGGTGAAGGTGTCGTCGCCGATCTTCTTCTCGCGGACCAGGCCGGCGTTGCCGAGGTTGGCCTTGGCGAGGTCGTCGAGGGTGTTGACGATGGTGGCGCCGGTGGCCTTGGCGAGCTTCTCCATGTCGCTCTTCTTGGCGCGGCGGATGGCGTAGATGCCTTCCTTGGCGAGGAAGTGCTGGGCCAGGTCGTCGATGCCCTTCTGGCAAACGAGGACGTTGGCGCCGCTCTTCTTGACCTTGTCCACCATGCCCTTCAGGGTGGCTTCTTCCTGAGCAAGGAAGGCGCCGAGCTGGTCGGGGGCGGTGATCTCGATCTTGGCGTCGACCTCGGTCTTCTTGATCTCGAGGGCGGCGTTGACGAGGGCGATCTTGGCGTTCTCGACGGTCTCGGGCATGCCGTTGCTGACGCGCTCCTTGTCGAGGATGATGCCGGTGATCAGCTCGGTGTCTTCCAGGCTGCCACCGCGGGCCTTCTGGACGAGGATGTTGTCGGTGTCGACTTCGGTGACGGCGTTCTTGCCGGTGCCGGTGGTGGTGGCGACGGCGGTGACGGCGTCGACGACGATCTGGGTCAGCAAGTCGCTGCTGCTGCTAGCGTTCTTGCTGGCCAGGCTGGTCTTGGCGATGTTGCGCAGGACGACCTTGTCGTTCTTCTTGATGGTGATCGCCATGCCTTCGAGGACCTTGATGGCCTCCTTGGCGGCCATGTTGAAGCCGGCGGTGATGGTGGTGGGGTGGATGCCCTGCTCGAGCAGCTCACCGGCGACCTTCAGCAGCTCGCCCGTGATGACGACGCTGGTGGTGGTGCCGTCGCCGCACTCGGCGTCCTGGGTCTTGGCGACCTCGATGACCATCTTGGCGGCGGGGTGGGCCACGTCGATTTCCTTCAGGATGGTGGCGCCATCGTTCGTGATGACGACATCGCCCATGGAGTCCACGAGCATCTTGTCCATGCCGCGGGGACCGAGGGTCGTCTTGACGGTCTCGGCAATGAGCCGGGCCGCGTAGATGTTGTTGCTCTGGGCACTGCGACCGCGGGTGCGCTCGGTGCCTTCCTTCAGAATGTAGATGGGTTGTTGCGTTCCGGACATGTTTCCTCCTTCGATGGTATCACCGTAGGGGCAGGCGGCAAAACACCGCTGCTTGGCGAAACATGCAATATCGCTTCTACTTAAGCCTTGGGGCTGCCAAGCGCGGGGAATCGGGCGCGCAACGGGTCCGAAAGCGGCCTTGGGTCCGGCCGCCTTGCCGGACGCGTGCCCCGTCCCATTTGGACCACGCGGTGCGTCCCAGTTGGGCCCATGGGTCCGCCACGAACCCAATAAAGGCTGCCGGTCATGGCAGGGTATGCGCGTCCTGTCCGCCATGCTCGCCACTCTTCTCATCGGCAGCTTGGCTTCCGACCTGAACAGTCCCGGTCCGGCGGACGACCCCATCGCCCCGGCCCTGGACGACCTGCGCGCGTACCAACAGGTGACCATCGACATGCACGACCGCTGGGTCGCCCTCGATGCGGCCTGCGACGAAGACGCGATTTTCGCGCTGCTCTACCTCATCACCACCGGCGCCGTGGGCGATTTGGTCGCGGCCCACCACTTCGCCGACAACCCCATGCTCGTGGAATGGGATCGCGACTTCGCCCAACGCTACTTTGACGCATACGACGCCTACCATGCCGGCGAAGCGACGCCCGAGCCGTGGCGCCTCGCCTTCGAACATGCCGACGCGCCCAACAGCAGCGTGACCACCAACATGCTCCTTGGCATGAACGCCCACGTCAACTACGACCTGAGCCTCAGCGCCTACACCATGGAACTCCCCCAACGGGGCCTCAAGGCCGACTACGACCGCGTCAACGACGCGTTCTGGAACGTCCCCATCCCGCTCGGCAACGAGTTTGGCAAGCGCTACGATGGCGGCGCACAACGCGACCCCAACGACAACCTCACCATGGCCGACGAAGGGACCGTCGAGTTGCTCATCTCCTGGCGCGAAGCCGCCTGGGGCAACGCCGTCGCCTTGGCCGCGGCCCCCGACGACCTGACGCGCTCGCTCGTGCACGACAGCATCGAAGCCGAAGCGGCCAGCGTCGCCGCAGGCCTCATCGCCGCCGACGGCGGCGACGGTGGTGCCTTCCAAGCACGCTGCCAAGCCAGCGGCCACCCGCCATTGCCTGCCGAATATGGAGGCGACGGCTACGGCGATTGGTGGTTCAGTCCCGGCCCGCCGCCGCGTGCCGATGTGTTTGCCATCTGCCACAAGCCGGGCAGCGAAGACGAGCAGACCATGAAGGCCAACGAGTACTCCTGGAAAGGCCACGAGCACCACGGCGACCACAAGGGCGCCTGCTGAAGCGAAGGGTTGGCTGCGCGGGGCTTAGACCTGTTCGCGCAGAATCGTCTTGACGACGTCCACCAGGTACTCCATGTCAAACGGCTTGGCAATGAAGAGTCCCACGCCCGCCTCCTTGACCGCCCGGGCCGCCAGGCTCGGGTCGGGGTACGCCGTCAGCATCAGCCGCGGCACATCCGGGTGGGTGTCCATGGCTTCCTTCAGGAAGTCCAAGCCATCCATGTTGGGCATCTTGTAATCCGTCAGGATCAAATCGAACTCGCCGGAGCGCAGCACATCCAATGCGTGCTGCCCATCGGACGCGGTGATGACCTCGACGTTGTCCAGGCTCAACTCAAGCAATTGCTTGATGGAATCGCGGATGTCGGTCTCGTCGTCCACCGCCAAGACCCGGAACGGTCGCTCAGCCATGCACTCGGAACACCGCGATGACACCTAAGAACCCCACCGTTCGGTCCAGTGGCATCCAATGGGCCTGCGCGCCTTCCGATTAAGTAGGTCCCATCGTGTCGCCGCCCCGTGAGCGTCCAGGAGAAGGTCGCCGACCTGCGCGAACGGAAGGCCGCCGCCCTCGTTGGTGGCGGAGCAGCCCGCATCGAAAAGCAACACAACGCCGGCAAGTACACGGCCCGCGAACGCATCGACCTGTTGCTCGACCCCGGCAGCTTCCAAGAACTCGATGCCTTGCGTGAGCACGAGTGCACCGACTTCGGGATGGATCGCAATGCCATCCCCGGCGACGGTGTCGTCACCGGCTTCGGGACCGTCGAAGGTCGCCTCGTCTACGTCTTCAGCCAGGACTTCACCGTCTGGGGTGGCAGCCTGGGCCGCATCTACGCCCAAAAGATCTGCAAGGTGATGGACTTGGCCGTCCAAAACGGCGCGCCCGTCATCGGCTTGAACGACTCCGGCGGCGCCCGCATCCAAGAAGGCGTCGACAGCCTCGGTGGCTACGCCGAAATTTTCTGGCGCAACACCCAGGCCAGCGGCGTCGTGCCCCAAATCAGCTGCATCATGGGCCCCTGCGCCGGCGGCGCCGTGTACAGTCCCGCCATCACCGACTTCGTGATGATGGTCCAAGACACCAGCCACATGTTCATCACCGGCCCCGAAGTCATCAAGACGGTCACGGGCGAAGAGGTCAGCTTCGACGAACTCGGCGGTGCCGACGCCCACGCCGCCACCAGTGGTGTGTGCCACCAGACCTTCGAGGACGAAGAGGCCATGCTGCAAGGCGTGCGCGACTTGCTGCGCTACCTGCCCAGCAACAACCTCACGGAAGCGCCCATCGAGACGCCCAAGGACACGCCCGACCGCATGGACCTGGGCATCGTCGACATCGTTCCCGACTCCCCCGACAAGCCCTACGACATGCACGAGGTCATCCGGCGCGTCGTGGACGACGGTCGCTTCAACGAGATCCAACCGGATTTCGCCAAGAACATCTTGACCGGATTCATCCGGCTGGAAGGACAAAGCGTCGGCGTGGTGGCGAACCAGCCGATGGTGCTGGCCGGCTGCCTGGACATCGACGCCAGCCGGAAGGCGGCACGCTTCGTGCGGTTCTGCGACGCCTTCGAGATCCCGATCCTGACCTTTGTCGACGTGCCTGGCTTCCT
>JBFKTF010000155.1:0-4487 GCA_041636435.1 Thermoplasmatota archaeon | reverse complement strand
GTGAACGCGGTCTGAAGACCCCACACCGCCAGCAGCGCGATGGCCACGACGACCAGCACGGCCAGGCGGATGGTGAGGCGCATTGGCTTGGTGCGTCCCACGATGACCTTTGTTTGGTAATCGTCGGCTCGGCGCAAGCGAGCGATGCGGCGCGCCGACTTGGTCAACGCACGGTCGCCGAGCTTGACGATGGCATAGCCAAGCAACAACGTGATGGCGGTGCCAATGAGGCGCCCCAGGAACACGTGCTCGGCAAACCACGTGTCCACCCCGTCCAAGAAGCACTCCACATCGGAGGGGCACAGCTCGATTGGGGGCGCCGTCTCGTTGGTGGTGTGGTTCGCCACGATGCGGGGACGCGCCGCCCCCATCTTCACCATGACGGGCCGCGTCGCCAGCCAGCGCCATAGGGTCTAAACGGCACATCGGTTTGGCCCAAGACACCACAGTGGCCCTCCAAGGGCCACCGGAGCGACCATGTCTGGACTCGAAGGCGTCACTGCCGCGACCACGAAGATCTGTTTCATCGATGGCCAGAAGGGCATCCTGAGCTACCGCGGATACGACATCAACGAGCTCGCACCCAACGCGACGTTCGAAGAGGTCGTTTTCCTCCTCTGGGAAGGCCGCCTGCCGACCCAACCCGAGCTGGATGCGCTCAAGAAGGACATGGCCGGCAAGCGCAACTTGCCCCCGGCCGCCATGAAGGTGCTGCGCGAAATCGCCACCCAAATGGGCCCCATGGACGCCATCCGGACCACGGTCAGCGCCCTGGCCGCCGGCCGCCACGACAACGACTCCTACGACGTCGAAGACGACCGCCTCAAGGCCATCGCCACCACGAGCCAGGTCGCCACCATCGTGGCCCAATACCACCGCCTGCGCCGCGGCTTGCCCGTCGTCGATCCCGACCCGAGCCTCAGCCACGCCGGCAACTTCCTCTGGATGCTCAACGGCGAAAAGCCGACGCCCGCCGCCGAGCGCGCCTTGGATGTCGCCCTCATTCTCCACGCGGACCACGACCTGAACGCCAGCACGTTCAGTGCCCGCGTCACCGCCGCCACCTTGAGCGACTACCATAGCGCCATCACCAGCGCCGTCGGCACCCTCAAGGGCCCCCTGCACGGCGGCGCCAACATCGGCGTCATGAAGATGCTCCTGGAAATCAACTCCAGTGGCATGACGGCCACGGAATGGGTCAAGGAAGCGTTGGCCAGCAAGAAGCGCATCATGGGCTTCGGGCACCGCGTCTACAAGACCCTCGACCCCCGCGCCCCGCACCTCGAGGCCCTGTCCAAGGACCTGGCCGAACAAGCCGGCGAGACCAAGTGGTACGACATGAGCCTCGAGATCCAGAAGGCCGTCAAGGAAGAGAAGGGCCTCGACGCCAATGTCGACTTCTTCTCCGCCAGCGGCTACTACACCATGGGCATCCCCATGGACCTCTTCACGCCGATCTTCGCCATCGCCCGCGTCGCCGGCTGGAGCGCCCACGTCTTCGAGCAACACGAGAACAACCGCCTCATCCGCCCCGTCAGCGAATACGTTGGCGACCTGGGCCTGAAGTGGGTGCCCGTCGACCAGCGCGGCAAGACGGTCGACGCTTAGATCGACGGCATCGCGGTTCCACGCGGCGCCCGCCACCAGCGGCCATCGTGGTGGAAGGCAAACTCGTCCCGCTCGCGGTCCCAATGCGTTGCGACGTGCGATGGCTCGGCCGTGGCTGAGCCCGGCTCTCCGGCTTGCGACATGACCTGGCCAGCGTCGAGTGGTTCCCCGCTCACGGACACCATGCGCAGCGGTGCGTGATGGGCCTCGGTGAACGTGACGTGCGGCACATCGACGTGCATCATCTGGTTCCTCGGCGTGCCATCACAAATACAGCGAGCCATCGAACTTGTGCTGGCCTCGAATCCGCGCTCCGTGGCGACCATCGAGACGATCCCGTACGTGTCGGGAATCCGCAAGGTCCAGGCCCCTGAGCCAATGCGAGTGGCTTCGAGTTGGAACCGTGGCCAATCGCTGTTGCGGGTGTGGCGCACAACGATAGCACCGTCATCGGTCAACGCGCCGGCCGGGACGTACGGTGAATCGGCCGGCACGCGAGCCATGGGCTCGATGCCATCCAGGGTCCACCGCGACACGATGTACTCCTCGCCATCGCGGGTAACGATTAGCGTCGCGTCGTTGGCAGCATCCAGCACCACCCCCCGCGCGGCAATCTCACGAACGCTGCCATCGCGCAGCACCGCCTGCACCGTGTCGGCCTGATCGAACCCAATGCCGGCCGGAACGGCCACCAGCGCGAAGGCCCCCGCGTGCCAGACCTGATGCAGCGAGTTCGCGGCAAGACCATCAGCGTCGCGCACACTTGCCTGGTCCAGGTCAACGATGGAGCCGTTGCGCGCCACAATCCAGCCGTCGCCCATGTCAACGCCAGGGGACCGGGGCTCCCAGCTAGGCGCAGCAGGCAGCGGCTCCGTGGCGGCCCAACCGTCAACAATGATGGGCTGCGGCTGGACGCATCCAGCAAGTAGCACGGCCAGCATCAACCAGCGCACATGTTTCAGCCCGCGCTGGACTACTTCACTCGATTGGTCCCAACGCGCAAGGCGTCAGCATCAAACGCCGACGGCACCGTCGCCGCTCGATGAAAGCCGCCTTCTTCGAAGAGCACGGCGGCCTGGACAAGCTCCAGGTCGGAGAGCGCCCGGACCCCATGTGCGGCCCCAACGACGTCGTGGTCGACGTGCGAGCGTGCGCGCTGAACCACTTGGATCTCTTCGTGCGGGAGGGCTGGCCAGGCCTCAAGTTGCCATTGCCGCACATCGGCGGCACGGACATGGCGGGTGTCGTGGCCGAGGTCGGCGCCGGCGTGCACGGCGTGTCGGTCGGAGACGAGGTCATCGTCAACCCCGGCTTGAACTTCGAGGAGGACGAGCATGGCCGCATGGTCATCCCGGACGAGCCGCAAATCATTGGCGAGACCTGTGGCGGTGGCTTGGCGGAGAAGGTCTTGGTGCCCGCCGACCGCGTGGTGCCCAAGCCGGCGCAGTGGTCTTGGGAGGAAGCCGCGGCGTTCCCGTTGACGGCGCTGACCGTGATGCAAATGCTACGCAAGGCCAACGCGGAGCCCCATCACCGCGTGTTGGTCATCGGTGCCGGCGGCGGCGTCGGCGTCATGTCGGTGCAGTTGGCCAAGGCGTTGGGCTGCGAGGTCTACGCGACCACCGGCGGCGCCGACAAGGTGGAGCGCGTCCGGGACCTGGGCGCGGACCACGTCATCGACTACAAGGCGGACGCCGATTGGTGGAAGACGGTCTACGGGCTCAGCAACAAGCAGGGCATGGACATCGTCATTGACTGCGTGGGCCAGGCGACGTGGAAGTACAGCCTGCGCACGTTGCGCGCGGGGGGTCGCTTGGTGACGTGCGGCGCCACGACGGGCCCCATGGGCGAGACCCACATCCAGCTCGTGTTCTGGAAGCAGTTGAGCATCCTTGGCTCCACCATGGGCACGCCCCAGGACCTGGACCGCGCCCTGCTCTTGGCCGTGGAAGGCAAAGTGCAGCCCGTGGTCGATTCGGTGTTCCCGTTGGAGAAGGCCCGCGAGGCCCAAGAGCGCATGGAGCAAGGCGCGATGTTTGGCAAGATTGTCCTGAAGCCGTAGGCTCAATCGGCCAATCGTTCCAGGACGTCGTCGGCGCGGGGCCGCTCGACGCCGTTGCTTGCGGGGGCCTCGGGCTCGTCGTCTGCGTCCGCACCCTCCACTTCGTCGATGCCGGCCCCTTCGCCCTCCTCGGCCGCATCGTCCGCCGCACCCTCGTCCGCCTCGTCCTCCTCGGCGTCGAGTTCTTCTGGCGGCGCGTGGACGACGGCGGAGATCAGGCGGCGCTTGACGGCCATGATTTCGTCGGCGGCTTCGGCGGCTTGCACGCTGCCCGTGTTGCCGACCCGGGTGCGCAGGATGACGTCGCCTGCGTGGACGCAGAACATGCGGCGCCGGGCCGCCGCGACAAGCACCAAGCCAATGGCGATGGCGGCAACGCCACCCAAGACCGTGTTGGTGAGCACGGCACCAAAGAGTCGGTAGGACAGGCCGATGCCTCCCAGGCCGACGAGGCCGAACACGATGCCCAAGGCGCGCACGTCGGTCTGCACGACGGGCGCGGTCTGCACGACGTCGATGTGGTGGATGTCCACGTCGGCTTGTGTGCCGCGGCTATTCCAACGCAGCCGGGCGCCTTCGATGGTCAGGTGCGCCCCGGCGACCTGGACGTGCTTGGGTGGTCGGGCCACGGGTTCCGGTGCCGCGATGAGCACCTCCGGGGCCGGGGGTGCCGCGGGAGCCAGCGCCGGCGCCGGGACCGCATGGGCAACGGGGGCCGGATGCCCGGGGTCGTCGTGGACCGCCGGCGCGTGGGCCGCCTCGTCGAGCATCTGTTGGCGGTAGGCTTCGTAGGCGTGGTCGTAGTCGTCGTCCCACG
>JBFKTF010000154.1:0-4516 GCA_041636435.1 Thermoplasmatota archaeon | reverse complement strand
GCGCCACCAACGTGGCCGACCACCCGGTGTTCCTGCGGGCGGGTAACGGGCGTGGGAACTGGCATTTTGACCTCACGTACCCGGACGGGGTGCAAGCAGGCCCGTTCACCTACACACAATTGGTCCAGGACACCATCCTGGGTCCCGGGTACAGCTACAACAAGACGTTGGTCGTCGGTCCACACCAGCCCGGTTACGGTCGTGGCGGTGCCTTCCTCGATGGTACCTACACTTGGGTTCCTGCGTTCGTGTCGGGAGGGACGTTGTTCTCGGACACCGTCCAATTCGAGCACCCCTAACGCCACAGCATTGATGATGCCCCGCACCTGGCCGCATCCATGCGCCAGGCCTGGGTCCTTGCCCTCCTGTTGCCACTTGCTGGCTGCGTCGGTGGGCCCGACATCCCCTCCGATGCCGCCACCGACACCGACCCCGCACTGGAGGGGCTGAAGCTGTCGGCGTGGACAAACTTCGAGAACGGCCGCTTGCGCATGCACGGCATCGTCGAGAACCTGGGCGATGCCAGCCACGACATCCGCATCCAATGCGGCGAACCGTGGACGACGTACATCGAGGCGCCCGACGGTCGCCACATCGAGTTCTTCGAAATCGTGGAGGAAGTCAACTGCGTCAGCCTATGGGACGTGCTGCGCCCCGGCAACGACATCGAAGTGCTGTACTCGTGGGATTACCGCGAACACGACCTCTTCAACAACACCCACACCGAATTGCTGGGTGGCACCTACACGTGGTTTCTGGCCTTCGAGACCCGGACCCGGGACGAGAAACTGGCGGTCAGCATCCCCATCGAGCACCCCGGCGGGGACCCCCTGAAGGGCTTCCGGATGGATGTGGAGCACGACGGCGCACTCGGCTTCACCGTGCACGTGGAGAACGACGGAGAAGGCGCGCCCTTGGCGGAAATGGGGTGCGGCCGGGAGTGGCACATCCGGATCGAAACCGCCGCTGGCGACGAGGTTCCCCAGGAACCCATGCACACGTGCCTTGGCTTCCGCACCGTGCACCTGGGCCCCGGCTGGACCAACACCACCACCTTGCAGTGGGATGGCATGATGTGGAACGCCACCAGCCAGCAGAACGAGCCGGCGCCGCCCGGCGACTACCGCTTCGTGGCGACGTTCGGCCTGCGCTTGGCTGGTCGCGAGCCCAGCATCACGGACTCGGTCGAGTTCACGCTTCAGTGAAGCGCTTGGAAGATGGCGCCAAAGGGCCCCACGGCGTCCTGGCCGCCATCGACGACGAGGCAGGACCCCGTCACGAAGTCGGCTGCGGCGCTGCTGAGGAACAGGCACGCATCCGCGATGTCGGCGCCATCGCCCATCTTGCGTAGGGGAATCGACTTCAGCACCGCATCGCCAAGACCCAGGTCCTCGCCGAGACGCTTCATGCCCTCCGTGCCACCGATGGGCCCGGGGCTCACGGCGTTGAGGCGCACGTTGGGTGCCCATTCGACGGCGAGGCTCTTGGTGAGGTTCAACACGGCGGCCTTGGCGGCCCCACTGTGGCTCACACCCGGCGCGCCCGTCCACGCGTAGCCCGCGACGATGTTGATGATGCTGCAGCCTTCGCGGTGCAGCATCGGCTCCCCAAAGGCGCGGGTGGCGTTGACGGTGCCCGTGACGACGATTTCTTGCACACTCTGCCAGGCGTTCTGGCTCATCGCCGAGAACGGCGTGGGGAAGTTGCCTGCCGCCGCGTTGATCAAGACGTCCACCGGGGGCAGCTCCTTGGCGATCGCGCCCAGGCGTTCCGCGTCCCGCACGTCGGCGCTGCGCCACTGGGCGCCGTGCCCGATGGCGTCGCACGCGGCTTGCAGCCGTTCTTCGTTGCGGCTCACAATCGTGACTTGGGCGCCGTGCTCGGCGTATTGCTTGGCGATGGCGAAGCCAATGCCGGTGGCTCCACCGGTGATTAGGACGTGCTTGCCAGAGTACAGGTCGTCGCGGAAGACGCTCATCAGGCCCCGACAGGGCCCGCGGCCTTCACCCCTTCGGCAGTCCTGGGTCCCGCCGTGTGGTCTTTATGCAGGAGCCAGTACGCGGGGTTGTTGGCCCGACTGAACCCGGCGCAACACCGCCTATTGCAGCGTCACATCGACCGTGCGATCGAGACCCTTGAGGAGGCCGACCGCCTCCTGGGTGGGGTCGTCAGCGACGTGGTCGCCGACGCCGTGAAGCAGGTGCGACGCGTCCTGGACAGCGTCGACCACGACGCCGTACCGATGGTCAAGTTCCCCATTGCGGAGCTGCCCATGGCGCTGGTGCCCTACCTTGACAATCCATTCGCCCAAGGCTTGGCCTTCAACCGCTTCTGCCAAGAGAAGGACCTGAGCCACACCAAGGGCACGAAGGCCTGGGAGGGTGGCAACGCCGCCGTCGCGGCCCGCAACCTCGTCTTCTTGCCTCCCGTCTACGGGGAGCTCTGGGAAGCCGGTCTGTTGGACAAGACGCGCTTGGCGGCCATCGCCAACCGCAACCTCACCGACGAGGCCTACCTGGAGTTGGCCGACATGGTGCGCACCCGGCGCAAGGAGGATGTGGACGACCGGCTCCTCAAGATGCCGGCCAGCAGCCTCAAGGTCGGCCGCCGCGGCCCCGAACAAGCCCTGGAATGCGCCGCCCAACATGGTTGGGCCAGCCGCTTTGAAACCGTCGAAATCGCCCAAGACCTGGTCGCCGAAGCGGACCTGGATGAAGCGGACGAAGAGAAGGAGGAAACCGAGGCGGACGTCGCCATCCGCAACCTCCGCGCCGGACTCAGTGGCGCCAAGATCGATGAAGAGGTGCAGAACAACCTCCGCCTCAGCCCCGACCCCCATGCCCTCGTGGACAAGTTCCTCGTGGCCCACCGCAAGGCCGGCGAAGCGGACCCGGACGAATTGAGCAAGACCCTGTTCTACGCCCACGCCGGACCGATGATGAAGCTCGTCGCCGACGACAAGCTGCTGCTGCGCCACTTCCGTCCCGTCAAGACCCAGAAGCGCGGCCAACTCTTCTACCGCCTCTTGGAAGTCATCGAAGAGACGCTGCTGGAGCGCCAACACGACCCCGAACCGGAGAACCGTGGCATCGACGAGAAGATCGCCGCTGTGGCCGTCAAGAAGGTCGTCACCGACCTCAACAGTGACCCCAACCGGTACATGGTCGTCCCCGACGAATGGCTTGGGGAAGTGACCCGCCGCCACCTGTACTTCGGCAGCCGCACCCGCAAGGAGGGTGCCGCCTACAAGTGGTTCCGAAAGATTGGCACCACGTACTTCCTCGGTGCCCACAAGACCGCCGAGGAAATCGCCGAGAAGGAAGCCCGGCGCGCTGCCAAGGCCGCTGGCGAAGCCTAGGGCTCGGCGAGCCACGTGTCGCCCCGCACGGCGGGGAATGCATCAAGGGAAGAGAAAGGGAAGAGGAGCGGAGCCTAGGCTCAGTAGTCGGGGTGCTCGTCGCCGCCGATGAAGGACCAGCCTTCGGGGGCGGGCAGCACGTAGAACAGGCTGACGAATTCCTCGTAGGGTTGTTCCAGGGTGACGCCGGGGTTGTCGGCTGCGTAGTGGAACGTCGTCATGCGCATCTCAGGGCCCAGCGGGGGGTCCATCGCTTCCAAGGCGGCGCGGTGGTCGTCGAGGTTGATGGCGATGTAACTGGGCGATTCGCTGACGTGGTTGGCGAAGCGGTAGTCGTCGCCGCACCAGGGGTCGCAGAGCCAGTTGACGCTGGCGAAGGTGCGCAGCTTGCCACTGGCATCGGCGCTCAGTTGCAGCGTGGGCTTCCAGACGCTCTCGATGATCATGCTGGACGCGACGTCGTTGTCCAGGTACCATTCTTGTTCGACCTTGTTGGCGCCGTTCTTGCCGACGCGGTCACCGCAGCTGTACACGGTGGGGGGCAGCTCGCAGGGGTAGCCAACGCCCTCACCGCATTCTTCCGCGTAGGCGCCGACGACGTTCATGGAGCAGTAGATGAAGCCGTCAAACTTCAGCGTCAAGCTGTAGGGCGTGTCGTTGATGACGCGGGTCAGCAGGACCCGCACGGCTTCGGGGGTGGCCACACCAGCCACCACTTCGGTCGTGGTCTGGACGGTGTCGTAGAACAGGGCGGTGGCTTCGATGTTGTAGAAGCCGGGCTCGAGGCCACTGAACACGAAGAGGCCATTCTCGTCGGTTTCAGCGGTTTCGCCGGTGTTGATGAGCTTCACCGTGGCGCCGGGAATCGGCACGATGCTGCTGTCGACGACGACGCCGCGGATGCCGCCCGTGGTGGAGCTGGCCTCAATCTGCTTGTCCGATCCCGCAAAAGGATCGTCGTTGGTGGCTTCCGACGCGTCCGCACATCCGGCGAAGGCGACGGCGATGAGTGTTGCAAGGAGCAGAAGTGGTTTCTGCACACGGCCCGACATGCCTCGCGACTTCCCTACCGTCGATATAGGATTTGCGCGACACGGGGTGTTGTTCTTGGACGCGTCACGAAAATGTCCGGGCTCCCATCTGCAAGGAGTGTGGGGC
>JBFKTF010000153.1:0-4581 GCA_041636435.1 Thermoplasmatota archaeon | reverse complement strand
TGAGCTCCTGGATGGCGATGTTGTAGCTGACCGTGTCGACTCCGGCGCCACCGTATTCTTGCGGGGCGACCATGCCCATGAGGCCCATTTGGGCCAGTTCGGGTTCGAGCTCCGTGGGCCAGTAGTCGTCCTCGTCCATCTTCTGGGCGATGGGGGCGACGCGGGTCTCGGCGAACTCGCGCATGGT
The DNA here is from genome assembly GCA_041636435.1 of Thermoplasmatota archaeon. Lineage (GTDB taxonomy): Archaea > Thermoplasmatota > E2 > JACPAO01 > JAHFTW01 > JBFGSX01. The sequence goes on along the minus strand of JBFKTF010000153.1, from coordinate 4,394 downwards.
CTGGCGGATGAGTTCTTGCTCGGGGGTCGGTTGGAAGTCCACGTCCCGCCGCACATCAGGAGGGGCTTAGCATCTTCGGAGCACGCCGTGGCCGACGCGGGGCTCAGAAGGTGCGCAGGGTGCTGCTGAGTTCTTGCTTGGCTTGGCTGCGGAACGCAATCCACAGCGCCACGAGGACGCTCAGGACGGTGACGCCCAAGGCCAGGCCGATGGCGGTGCCGGTGGTCTCAAAGTCCATGGGAAGCGGCAGGTCCCGGCGCCCAGGCAAGACGGCGTGCATGACGAGGCCGACGATGCTGGTGAGCACGAGGCCCAGGACCGCGGCGACGGCGGTGACTTGGGCCACGACGGAGCCGAGGGCTTGGCGGACGGTGCGGGGTCGGATGCCGATGGCGTGGCACACGGCGATCTCGCGGTTGTGGGTCTCCAGTTGCCGCCCGACGCCATGCATGATCAGGAACGCCGGCAGCATGAACAGGAAGATGGTGACGAGCAGGCTCAGGACCTGCAGGACCTCGATGAGTTGGCCCAGGTAGCGGTCCGTGAATTGGGCATCCGATTGGCTGGTCCAGCCGTTGCGTTCCGCCACGGCCTGGATGCGTTCGGGGTCCCCTGCGACGGCGGCGACGTTGGCCACGGGCGCGTTCGGGGCGTGGTCGTTGAGTTGCCGGACGTCCTCGATGGGGGCAATGAACGTGAAGGAGTCCAACACGTCGACGCCCGAATCGTACAGCCCCACGATGTGGGCGGGGCGACGAATGACGTCGCGGGTGTTGCTCTGTTCGTCGTCGATGACGACGGCGGCGGTGATCTCGAAGCTGAGGTCGCGGATGGCGCTGATGGGCGGAGGCCAGGACCCCAACGCGTTGCGTTCGGAGGTGGTGAGGAACTGCTCGAGGCGATCCAGGCTCATCACGAGGGGGATGCTGCCTTCGCCGCGACCGGCACCGGGCAAGTTGCCCACCACGAGGTGTTGGCGCAGATCGGCGCGGTCGGGGTCCCCTTCCCGGATGCCCACCAAGGCACCCAAGGCGATGACTTCGTCGCCGTCTCCTTCGCGCCCACCGGCACCGACTTGGAATTGCTCTTCCTCGGTCAATGCCGCCTCCAGGAAGGCTCGTCGGCTCAGGATGGCTTGGGATTCGTAATGGATGGCGACGTCGCCGGCCGCGTCGAGTCGCTCGATGGTCTGGTTCAGATCAAAGAAGGTGCGCGGCGGGATGGCGCCTTGACCCACGGGCGTCACGCGGACGTCTTGGGTGTAGAAGTCGGCCACGCGGCTCTGGGTCTCGGACTGCATGCCAGCAAACAAGCCACTGACGGTGAGCAAGAGCGTGATGCTGAGACCCAGGACGACGGCGGTGCCGATGTACCACTTGCGTGCGCCGCGGCGCCAGCCTCGAGCCAAGACGCGGACGGCGCGATTCACAGGCCCTCGTGGTCTTCGGGCTCCGGGTCCTCGGGTGTCGCCTGGGCGACTTCCTTGCGGACCAGTTCCTTCTTGCGCTTGGTCTTGCGGCGCTTGGGGCGCGTCGCTTCGGGCCAATCCACGTGGCCCAGGTCCCCGCCGGCCTTGACGTATTGGCGGGCCTTGGAGAGGGTCTTGTGCAAGTGGCCCACGTGGACCACGGCGTTGCCGGGGTTGCACAGGGGCACGGTGGCGGTGCTGATGACGACGCCACTGTGGGGGGCCAGCATCTCGTCGACGTGGCGCCCGAAGGGGTCGTGGATGATGCCCACTCGTTGCCCGGTGCGGAGCAGGTCGCCGGGCGTGACGTCCAAATCCAGCAGGCCCCCGTGGTTGGCGCGGAGCCACTCGGATTTCCGGACAATGATCTGCATGTCGCTGCGGCGGGCGCGTTTGTTGGTCATGCCCAAGTGGCGCATGACGCGGATGACGCCGTTGTAGCCGATTTCGATGGCGTGGTGTTCGAAGCGGCTCGGTTCGCCGGCTTCGAAGATGATGGTGGGTGTGCCCCCGTCGGTGGCGGCGCGGCGCAGGCTGCCCTTGGGTCCGGCGCCGTGCAGGGCGATGGGCGTGCCAAAGGCGCGCATGAGTTCCCGGACATCCGCGTGGTCGGCGTCGCCGCGGACGTGGCACAAGTTGGATTGGCCTTGGGCGGCGGTGTGCAAGTCGATGCCGACGTCGCTGATGGCGATGACGTTGCGGTACAACGCATCCGCGATGCGGCTGGCCATGGACCCACTGGTGTCGCCTGGGAAGAAGCGGTTCAAGTCGCGGCGGTCGGGCAAGTAGCGCTCTTGGTTGGCGAACCCGAAGCGGTTCACGACGGGCACGCCGATGATGTCCCCTTGCAGGTCGTCGGGTTCGATGTTGTCCAGCAAGCGGCGCACGATGGCGACGCCGTTGATTTCGTCGCCGTGCGTGGCGCCGGTGATGAACAAGGTCTTGCCCGGCTTGCGACCCCGGACGACGGTGACGGGAATCTTGGCGGGTTCGTGGGTGACGGTTTCGCTGACCTTCAGGTCGACTTGGGCGACGTCCCCGCGCAGAATCTTGCGGCGTGCGAAGCGGTCGTTCTTGAGTCCCTTCATGCGGTGCCTTTGGCGTATTGCGCTGCGTAGTCCACGACCATCCCAGCGATGTCGGCCTTCGTTGCGCGTTCGAGGCCTTGGAAGCCGGGACTGGCGTTCACTTCGATGATCTTCGGGCCGCTATGGGATTCCAGGAAGTCCACGCCCGCCACGGGCAACCCAATGGCTTGCGTGGCTTCGATGACGGCCTCTTCGTCTTCGGGGCTGAGTTGGAGTGGGCGGCCGATGCCGCCGCGGTGGATGTTGCTGCGGAATTCCCCGACCTTGGCTTCGCGGCGCATGGCGGCCACGACGCGGTCACCGACCACGAAGGCGCGCACGTCCTTGCCTTTGGATTCCTTGATGAATTCCTGCAGCAAGACGCTGTGGCCGAGGCTCCAGAACGCCTGCAGCATCGATTCGAGGGTCTCGCGGGTCTCCGCCAGCATCACGCCGATGCCTTGGGTGCCTTGCAGGAGCTTGATGACGCAGGGCACGCCGCCGACTTGGTCGATGGCGGCGTCGAGGTCCTTGATGGTCTGGATGAACGCGGTGCGGGGCATGTCGACCTTGCAGCGGCTCAGCACTTGCAGGCTGCGCAGCTTGTCGCGGGCACGCAACAAGCCGTTGCTGCCACCGATGACCGGGACACCCATCGCTTCGAACTGGCGAATGACGGTGACGCCCTCGTTGGTGACGCTCGTGCCCACGCGGGGAATGACGACGTCGGCCCAGTCCGGATCGATCGGCGTGCCCCGGTAGCGGAGCTGCGGTTTGCGGGCGTGCAGGATGATGTTGGCCTTCAGCACGTCGAGGGTCTCGAACTGGAAGCCGCGTTGCTGGCACGCCTGCTTGAATCGTCGCATGGAGTAGAGCCGGGGCTCGCGCGTCAGGAACAGGAGGCGCACGGCGTCGTGACCTCGGTGGTGGCTTAAATGGTCGCTGGTGAGACCTTGTGGCCCGTCGGGCTAGGTGACCCCGATGCGCAACAGGATCTTCCCATCGCGGAAGATGCGCACGACGCCGGTCTCACTGACGGTGATGGCGATCGCCTTGGTGTCGGTGGTGACGGCGGCGGCGGCCAAGTGGCGACCTCCGAGGCCACTGGGCAAATCGGTGGGGTCGCGGACCTCGATGTAGCGTCCGGCGGCTTCGATGATGCCGTCGTCGCGGACGATGATGGCGCCGTCGATTTGGGCGAATTCCTTGATGGTCTCGTGGGTCCGTGGGTCGGTGACGACGCGGTCCTGGGGCGGGTGGCCCTGGAAGGGGTTGAGCACGACCTGGCGGCTGTGCTTCATGACGCGGTCGTGGTCGCCGATGACGAACAAGGCCCCGACGGGGGTCTTCTCGCGGCCTTCACGGCTCAGGTCCGCAGCGATTTCCAGCATCGTTTCGACGACGCGGATGTCGGCGCGGTACTCCAAGTCCTTCTTCAGTTTCGCCACGGATTCGTCGTTGGCCATGTCGAAGGCCAAGAATCCGAAACCCGCATCGTCGCCCAGTTCAATGACGCAGAGCTTGTCTTTGCCACTGATGAGGCCCTCGACGTAGGTGGTGAGGATGACGTCGCGGAGGTTGCGCAGGCCGTTGATGCCGCCACCGACGCGGAACCCAAGGGGCACCACGATGACGTCGTTGTCGGGGTCGTGAAGCTTCTCGCGGGCCGCCGGATGCGGCGTGGCAATCCGCAACGGCGGACCCAAGGCCTCGACCCAGGCTTGGAGGTCGTCGATCTCGCTGCCCGTGACGAGAGTGAGCGTCGCTTCGAACCGGTCGCGGAACGCGCGGGCCTGCTCGAAGAGCTCCTCCATGGTGCCCGGCACGGGCTCCTATTGGAAAACCAGTGCTATCGGAGG
>JBFKTF010000152.1:0-4589 GCA_041636435.1 Thermoplasmatota archaeon | reverse complement strand
CGCCGTCTGCCTCGAAGCCCTGGACGACATCGCCGAGGCCATCCACCGGGCGGGGCCCATGGCCATCCTGCACGGAGCGGGTCCCCAACTGGACGCCGCCCTGGCGCAGTTTGGCACGCCCCGCCGCATCGCTGGCCTGCGCATCACCACGCCCGAAGCCGCCCAAGTGGTCTTGGAGACCATGGACGACGTGGGTTCCCGCATGGTCCAGGGCCTCCTGGAACGCGGCATCGACGCCGTGCACATCCCAGCCGCCAGCGGCTGGCTCGGCGCCACCCCCAAGACCATTCCCCAAGGCGACTTGCAACGGGTCGGCCGCCCCATCGCGGTCGCATCCGACGCCATCCGCAAGGCCCTGCGCAACGGACAGGTGCCCATCGTGACGCCCGTGGGCATGGACGGCGACGGCCCCCTCAACGTCAACGCCGATGAAGCGGCCCAAGCCCTCGCCATCGCGCTGCACGCCAACGCCATGTTCCTCGTCACGGACGTGCCCCAAGTCCGCGACGACGATGGTCCCGTGGCCGCCATGGACGTGGCCCGCGCCGACCAACTCATCGCCGACGGCGTCGCCAACGGCGGCATGGTCCCCAAGCTTCAGAACGCCTTTGCCGCGCTGGATGCGGGCGTCCCCGAGGTCCGCATCGGCACCATCGAGACACTCAGCAACGGCCGCGCCACGCGGCTCCTGCCGCGCCTGGTGCACGCATGAACTGGGACGCGATGCTGGGCAACTACGGCACGCCCCCCATCACCCTCACGCACGGCCAAGGTAGCCGCGTCACCGACGACCACGGCAACGAATACACCGACCTCCTGGGCGGCATCGCCGTCAACGTGTTGGGCCATGCCCATCCCGCCATCGTGGACGCCGTGACCCAGCAAATCCAGGCCCTTGGGCACACCAGCAACCTCTACGCCAACCCGCCCGCCATGGAGCTGGCCCATCGCCTCCGGCAACGAGCTCCGGAACACAAGGTGTTCCTGTGCAACAGCGGCACCGAGGCCAACGAAGCGGCGTTGAAGACCGTGCGGCGCCACGCCCACGAAGCCGGCCGCAGCGACGGCGTGGTCCTGGCATTCGAGAATGCATTCCACGGGCGCTCCACCGGGGCCCTGGCCCTGACGTGGAACGCCGCGTACAAGGAAGGCTTCGGTCCACTGCCCCAACAAATTGTCCACATCCCGTTCAACGACGAGGCCGCCCTCGAGGCCGCCTTCTCCGACCACGACGTGGTGGGCGTCTTCGTGGAAGCGATTCAAGGCGAAGGCGGAATCCACCCACTCAAGCCCACGGTGGCCGCCACGCTGCAGCGGCTCTGCGACGAACACGACAGCTTGCTCGTCTTGGATGAAGTGCAAGCCGGCATCGGACGCAGCGGCCGCTTCTTCGCCTACGAGCACTTCGGGCTACGCCCCCACATCGTCACCCTCGCCAAGGGTCTGGGTGGCGGCATGCCCATCGGCGCCACCCTGATCCACGACGACATCGCCACCCTCATGGGTCCCGGCAGCCACGGCAGCACCTTCGGCGGCAACCCGGTCGCCTGCGCCGCTGCATGCGCGGTCCTCGACGCCATCGACGCGGATCGCTTGCAGGACGTGGGGCGCAAGAGCGACCTCCTCATGCAGTCCCTGCGGGATGCAGGCTTGGAGGCGCGTGGCCTTGGGTTGCTGGTCGGAATCCCGGTGCCCGATGCGGGCGCCATGGTGAGCGCCATGCGGTCGGCAGGCTACCTAGTCGGCGTCGCAGGCCCCCACACCGTGCGGCTTGCCCCGGCGCTCAACGTGCCCGACGAGGCCCTGGTGGCCGGCGTGCAGGCCCTGGCGGCCTGCCTCCAACCCGTGACGGCCTAACCCTGCACCAACGCGTTCAGCACTTCGAAGGCCTCGAAGAGGTCGTCCTCTTCGATGACGAACATGTTGTCCTTGTGGCAACTGATGACCTCCACGAAGTTCACTCCGCGGGCCGACAGGCTGCTGCTAATGAACGCCAGCATCCCCGGGACGTCCTTGACGCTGCTGGGGGTGCGCAAGTTCACTTCCACCAACCCGGAGCGAATGGAGAGGACATCCTCGTCGTCCAGCGTCGCATTCAGGGTCTCCTGCATGCTGTCGTCTGCGATGATGACGATTGCCTCGCTGGCGTGCAGGATGTGCACTGGGGTGTTGCCATCCTGCAAGCGCGGCAACGCCCGCTCCAGGCGCGAGAACAAACGCCAACCGGGCCGGAGCGTCCACACGGAGACTCGGGTGCGGACCTCCAAGCGGCTCTTGTCCAGCAGCTCACGGATGTCCTTCTCGTAGCCCGCCTCGGGCGTCGTGTAGCGGCGACACGCCACCAGCACGGCCTCCTCTTGCGTGATGCCCGTGGCGTCCATGATTTGGCGGCTCAGGGCGCTCAGATTGATGATGCCCATGGCCAAGGCATCGCGCACCACGGGGCGGCGATCGATGTATTGGCGGACCGTGGCGGCGACGCTGTCCTTCTTCACCGTCTTGGGCACGCGATGGACCACCATTTGTCCGATATTAGACATGTTGGACGGCCCTCGTCCCGGCTCGTGCATCGCCCTTAGGAAGGGTACGTCGGTCGAACCAGTATGCACATCGTCCTGGCCTACTCCGGTGGGCTCGACACGTCCGTCGCCGTCCACTGGCTCCAGCAAGCCCACGATGCCAAGGTCACCTGCGCCTTGATCGACCTCGGACAGCCCCTTGGTGACTTGGAAGCCGCCAAGGAACGCGCCCTCCACAACGGCGCCGAGGCCGTGCACATCATCGACGCCAAGCACGAATTCGTCACCGACCACGTGGCCCCCGCGATCCAGGCCAATGCCCTCTACCAAGGCATGTACCCCCTGGCCACCGCCCTTGGTCGCCCCCTCATTGCCAAGAAGCTCGTCGAGGTCGCCATGCAAGTCGGCGCCGACGCCATCGCCCACGGTTGCACCGGCAAGGGCAACGACCAGGTCCGCCTGGAAGCCGGCATCAAGAGCTACGCGCCCCACCTGAAGGTCCTCGCGCCGCAACGGACCCACCCCATGACCCGGCCCGAAGTGTTGCGCTACGCCGCGGCCCACGACCTGGCCCTGCCGCCGATCTCCGATGGGACCTACAGCATCGATGAGAACCTGTACGGCCGCAGCGCCGAAGGCGATGGCATCGAAGACCCCGCCCAGCCCGTCCCCGAGGACGCCTTTGCCTGGACCAAGAGCCCCATCGATGCCCCCATGACGCCCCTGGACTGCGCCATCACGTTCGAGGGCGGTATCCCCACCGCCATCGACGGCGTCCCCATGGGCCTGCAGGCCATCATCCAGAACCTCAACGAGGCCGCTGGCCAACACGGCATCGGTCGCATCGACATGGTCGAAGACCGGCTCATCGGCATCAAGAGCCGCGAAGTCTACGAAGCGCCGGCCGCCATGGCCATCCTCGCCGCCAAGAAGGCCCTCGAGCAACTGACGCTCACCGGCCAAGAACAACGCCACAAGGCCGCCATGGAGCAACAGTTTGCCCAGATGGTCTACGACGCCCAGTGGACCAGCCCCCTGATGCAGGCCATCCAGGCCTACATCGAGACCATGCAGGCCAACGTCTCCGGCGTCGTCAAGATGCGGTTCTACAAGGGCCAAGCCACGCCCCAAGGCGTCGAAAGTCAGGTCAGCCTCTTCGACCACGCCCTGGCCACGTACGGCGATGACGATGCCTTCACCCACGAGGACGCCAGCGGCTTCATCGCCCTGCACAGCCTCCCGATGGAGGTCGCATCCAAGGCCCGGACCCCGCCCGTCGTCCAGGAGCACCCGTGGCCCTGAACGTCTGGGCCCACCGGACCGGTGGCGCCGTCGACGCAGGATTCGCTGCTTACAGCGCCAGCACCACCGAGGACGCCCACTTCGTCGCCCACGACGCGATCGGCAGCATCGCCCACGTGCAAGGCCTGGCCCACGCGGGCCTGTTGGATGGCACCGAAGCCCAAGCGCTCACCAAGGGCCTGCAACAACTCGCCCAGGCGTTCCATGACGGCCAATGGAGCCTCGATCCAGCCCTCGAGGATGTCCACATGAACCTGGAACAAGCCCTGACCGAGATGCTGGGCGACACCGGCAAGAAGGTCCACACGGGCCGCAGCAGGAACGACCAGGTCGCCACGTGCCTCACACTCTACAGCCGGGAAGCGCTCCTCGACACCGCACAAGCGATGCTGGGCATTTCCCAAGCCCTGGCCACCCAGGCCGGTCAACACGCGGAGACTCCCTGGACCGCCACCACCCACGGCCAAGCCGCCCAACCCGCCACCCTGGGCTTCCTGCTGGCGGGCCACGCCTGGCGGTTCCAACAAGCCGCCCAACACATCGCCACCCTGGCTCGCCAAATCGCCATCAGCCCCTTGGGTAGCGGTGCGGTGGCCGGCAGCACGCTGCCCTTGGATCCGGCCTTCACGGCGGACTTGATGGGCCTGCAACCCCCCGTCAACGCCCTCCTGGCCACGGGTACCAGGGACCAGGTGCTGGCCACCCTGAGCGCCTTCACCACGTGCTCCGTCGCCATCAGTGGCCTCGCCGAAGACCTGTTCCAACTGG
>JBFKTF010000151.1:0-4591 GCA_041636435.1 Thermoplasmatota archaeon | reverse complement strand
GGCGGCCATCCAGGCCAGCGTCGACATGCCCCGGCGCGTCGTCGGCATCGGCGGCAGCGCCGGCGCGTTTGAGGCCGCGGGCACGTTGCTGGGGGAGATGTACCCGGGCTCCGGCATCGCCTTGATCGTCGTCCAGCATCTGGACCCCGGTCACCCGAGCCAGCTGGCCACGTTGCTGTCGCGTCAGACCCCGATGAAGGTGGTCGAAGCCGAGCAGGGCCAACGAATCCAACCGGACACTGTCTACGTCATCCCCGCGGCCCAAGCCATGACCGTGGAGGGTGGCTGCCTGCGGCTTGCTCCCCGTGGCCACGAGGTGGGCCATCAATGGATTATCGACGCCTTCCTGACCAGCTTGGCGCTTGACGTCGGCCCCGCCGCCATCGGCGTGTTGTTGTCCGGGACCCTCAGCGACGGTGCCGAGGGGATGGCCGCCATCCACCGCGCCGGTGGCGCCACGTTGGTCCAGTCCCGCGACTCGGCCAAGTTCCCCGACATGCCCGCCGCGGCCTTGCGCTTGGGCATCGTGGACATGGAGGTCCCCATCGAGGAGATGGCGGAGCAAATCATCAAGCTCAGCCAGGACAACATTCCCTTCGAACGCCCCGCCGAAGCCACCGCCATGGACCAGGTCCGAGGCATGGTGCGCGACGCGACGGGACTCGATCTGCGCGACTACAAGCTCCCCACGGTGACGCGCCGCTTGCAGCGACGCATGGACGCGGTCAAGGCCGGAAACCTCGTCGACTACGCCCAGTACATGGCCAAGGAGCCAGACGAAATTCACGCGCTCCACGACGACATGCTCATTGCGGTGACGCGGTTCTTCCGCGACCAAGAAGTCTTTGACCAAATCGAGAGGGTCGTCATCCCCGCCATCCTCGACACCAAGTCCAACGGCGACACCGTCCGCGTATGGGTGCCTGGCTGTTGCACGGGCCAAGAGGCGTACAGCCTCGGGATGCTGTTCACCAAGGCGATTGCCGAGTCGGGCAAGCGCATCGAACTGCAGGTCTTCGGCACAGATCGCTCGGCACCGGCCATCGCCATCGCCCGCCAAGGCACGTACGATGTGGAGGTGCGCAACGACATCCCCCAGGAGCTCTTCACGCAGTACATGCAGGAAGAGAACGGCGTGGTCCGGGTCCGCAAGGGCCTACGCAATCAATGCATCTTTGCAGAGCATGACTTGCTCCACGATCCTCCGTTCAGCAGCATCGATTTGGTCTCTTGCCGCAACGTGCTGATCTACATGGATGGGCCCGCCCAGGCCCGCACCATGGACGCCATGCACTTCGGTCTCCGCCTGGGTGGCTGGATGATTCTGGGCAGCAACGAATCGGGCCTGCGGTCCGACAACCGGTTCACCCAAGCGGTGGGCACCGCGCCCATCTATCGACGCAGCGAAGGATCTCGCCGCTTGCCGCCTCGGCTGCGCTCCATCGCGATGCGGGGCGAGGAGATGCCCGTGAAGGTAGTTCAGCGCCGCGTCGCCGACGCCGTCCCCCTGCTGGGCAAGCAAGCATGGACCACGCTGCCCACAATCTGCATCGTCGACGACAAGTTCGACGTGTTGCTGGATCTTCCGGAGCTGCACGCCCCGGAGCAGTTCAACATCCTCAAGGTCACCAAAGGCCCCGTGGCGGACGAAATTCGTTCCCTGGTGCCGGACACAATCAAGGATGGCCGTCCGCACGTGGGCAAGGTCAACCGCGATGGCGAGACAATCCATATCCTGGCGATGCCCGTGCATCAAGAGCACGACAAGCGCGTCCTGCTGATGTTCTCCAGCGACCGCTTCCCCCGCCGCGCCCGTTTGGACGCTGGCCTGGCCCCGGTGTTGGCCAAGCACCTGGATACTCTGAACGACGAAGTGCAGAACCTGATTGCCAGCTACGAGGGCATCCTGGAGGAGCTCAGTTGCGCCCATGAAGAGGCGATGAGTGCCAACGAGGAATTGCAATCCGGCAACGAGGAGTTGCTCACGGCCAACGAAGAAGCACAAAGCGCTGCGGAGGAACTGCGGACCCTGAACGAGGAGATGGCCCGTCGACAAGGCGAAGCGGAGGCCGCACTCGACGACATCGAGGCGGTGCTGGAGGCGGTCTCGGAGCCGGTGCTCGTCATCGAAGAGGGCGGCTTCGTGCGCCGCATGAACAGCGATGCGCGCGTCATGTTCAACGCCGCCGAAGGCCCCAACGTCCACGTCACCAAGCTCGACCTGCCATTCCGCAACTTGGACCTCGGCAAGCTTGTGGACCGCGTCGCGCGTGGCGAAGGCCGACGCGACATCGACGCCGTCCACGTGGATGGCGATGTGTACAAGATCCAGATTACTCGTGCTGTGGGTCGACAAGGTGCCCGCAATGGCGCCGTTGTCCGCGTGCTGGCGCAGGGATCCTAGTCGACGACGGAGCCGTCCTCGCGCAGGATGCGCCCCTTGGGTCCTGGATGCACTCGCTGCTTGGTCTCCGGGTCCCGTGCGCTTTCCCAGAACCGGTCGAACCAGGCGCGGAAGACGTCGGGTTCGTCTCGGTTGGCTTGCATCTCCGCGTAGGCGCGCTTGGTGCTGGAGTCCAACGCAAAGCGTTCGAGGTCCTCCAATTGAATGGCAGGACTTGCTGCTTGCTGCTTGTCGGCCTTGCGGCGTTTGAGCCAGAAGTAGCCGACGCCGAGGCCGGCGGCCAGACCACCCAAGTGCGCCGCGTAAGCGACGCCACCCAAGGCCCGGGAGTACGTGGAGATGGCTTGCAGGGCAATCTGCACCAGCGCGAACAAGATGGCCCACGTGATGACCCGCATCCGGGCAAAGAAGATGATCGGCCCTGGGATGGGCAGGCGCATCACCATGTGCGGGTAGGCGCCGGCAAACGCGCCCGTGATGCCCGCCACGGCACCGGAGGCTCCCATCAGAAGCATCGGCTCGCCGGCATTGACGATGACCTGGGACAAGGCCGCGACCACGCCGGTCCACAGGTAGATGATGACCAATCGGCGCGGCCCGATCAGGTCCTCGAACACCAAGGCGAAGACGAGCAGGATGAACATGTTGCCCACCAAGTGCATCAGGTCGGCGTGCACCCACATGCTGGTGACGATCTGCAAGATGGCGATGGGGTCGCCGTCGTAGATGCGGTCCGCGCACAGGGCCAACTCGTCGTGGATGATGGGCCGCGCAAAGCGGCCGCTGGTGCAGGTGTCCCGCTTGATGCCCCCGAACGCGGTGAGCGCGAAGACGAGGATGTTGGACACGGCCAAGGCGCCCACCGCCAAGAAGCGGCGGGACCAGGCCACGGCCAAGGCCGCCGCGATGACAATCAATGCGATGATGGAAACCGTGGACAGCATCGCCAGGACGCGAAGACCAAGCCCAGCAGCAAAAGGGTTGGGACGGGGGCGGGGATGTCGCGGTCGGACGTGCAGGCCGCCCAGTCTTGTGCATGGACGCGTGCAAACGCATCGGCCACCTCGCTGGAATGCACGATGACGCCGAGTTCGCGGTTCATGGAACGGCTGTGGTGGTTGCCGTTCATGGAGCCCACCAACACGGCGTCGTCCGCGACGATGCCCTTGTTGTGCACGACGAGGCCCTCGATTGCTTGGCAGCGCGCGACCGTGGGGGGCAGGGCCGCCAATGCTTCGGCGTTGCCGGTGTCGTCGGCCCGGAACGGGGCGGCCGCCAGCACCCGCACGTGGACGCCGCGGTCGCCCGCTTCGCCGTAGGATGCATGCCAACGGTCCGGTGCGAACCATCCGTGGTCGCTGCCTTCCCACGTGGTCACGTCCAACATCTGCACCCAGAGCCGCTGGGATGCGCCATCGATGAGCGCGTGGACGGGGTCGTCTCCAGGCTGGGCCGTGTGCTCCGGTCCAATGACCCACTGGACCTCGATGGGTCCGGGCACGGTGACGGGTTGGAACATGGCACGGTGCGTGCCCCGGGGGATGCCCTGCTGGAGGGGCGGTTCGTAGGATGGATCGAAGGCAGCCAAGTCGAAGGGCTGGGTGTCCCATGCATGCCGATCCGCGGCCAACAAGGGCACGATGTCGTCGCCCACGCCATGCAGCACCACGCCCCAGCCACGGTTTCCAAAGCTCGGGTCCACCGGCACGCCGGTGGGCACCCAGTTCTCTGATTGCACCGCCACGTCGTCGTCGGCCACGAGCACCTTCAGGTGATGGAAGCGGTACCGATCGTCGCCGGCCACCCACACGGAACCACCGGCCTCCTGGATGGTCGAAGCGGCCCAAGCGACGCGGTGGCGATCCCAGGCGTCTTGGCCCACGGGCCGATCCGTGATGAGCACCTGGACGTCCACGCCGCGGGCGGCCGCGTGCGCCAGCGCGTCCGTGAGGCTCGGGCTGGTCAATGTGTAGACGTGCAGGTGGAGTCGCTCTTGGGCTTCCTCGATGAGCTCCTGGAGCACGCCGTGGATTGCATCGGGCGCCACGTAGGCGGTCACCGCGTCCGCCGAGGAATGCATCGCCGGCCAGTCGCTTTGGCCCAGCTTGTGGGGTCGGGGTCCAATCCAATCGGCGGCGGTGTCCGTGTCGACGCCTTGGCGCCACAGGACCTGGAACCTGGAGGCCG
>JBFKTF010000150.1:0-4676 GCA_041636435.1 Thermoplasmatota archaeon | reverse complement strand
GCCAACGTCGCAGCGCTCCGTTGACCTCGCCTATCCTGGTGCCCTTCCCCGGCCAATGCGCGCTTCGCTCGATGCGCGACCCATGCATGCCAGCCTCAACTGGCCAACACGGCCTTGTCCACGCCGGGGAACAACCGCAAGACGCGCATCAGTTCGTCGTCCGTGAGGCCAAGGTCGTGTCGTAGCGTCAACAGGTCAGGGATTTCGTCGTCGGCCAAGTGGTTGTCCAATAGGCTGTAGCGCAGTTGCGCTTCGAAGATCTCCATGCGCCGCACCGATTGGTACACGGGGTCTTGGTGGTCGACGTCGGGGAACATCCGCGCAATGAGGTAATCCGTCACCTTCTGCGCGGGCAGCAGCGCGACGGCGGCGATGAGGCCAGCGAAGATGAAGCCAAAGTCGCCGGCAAAGACGGTGTCTTCGAGGTATTCTTCGAAGGCGCCGCCCACGACAATGAAGACGACGGGCACGGTGATGGCGACCATGCTGGTGCGCGTGACGCGCATGACGATGCGTTCGATGCCGAGCAGTTGGTAGCGCAGGATGGCGTAGAGCAGCAGCATGGCGCCCACCAGTTCGATGATGGGGTTGACGACGAAAGCCAGCACGGCTTCGGTGACGACGAGTTCGCCAGCACGGGCAACGTCGCCGCTGGCGATGGCGGCGGATTGCATGCCTTGCACGATGGTCAAGTCCAGGGTGGCCAGGACGAGCAGCGCGAAGGCGACGGTGAGCATGCGGATGCGGCGGCTCTCTTCGTCGCTGTCAATGTCGCGGGCATGGTACCAGAGCAGCGCCACGCAGCCGGCGGCGGCGATGGTGGCGAACACGTTGAATGCCGTGGTGCCCAGCAGCAGGAACGGCAACGCCAAGGCGAGCACGACGGCCCCGCGGCGTCCGTCGTGCAGCCATGGATGGGCGGGGCGCGGGAAGATGAGGACAAACCACAGAAAGAGGGGAATCAGCAAGGCGGCGCAGAGGCGCAGCACCGTGGCGGTGCCGGCGCCGACTTGTCCATCGCCAATGCGGGCGATGGCTTCCACGATGCTCTTGGTGCCGCTGACGGCGTAGAACGCGAAGAACACGCGGTTGTACACGACGGGGCGCCCCTTGACGAGCACCACGGCCGCGATGGCCAGCAACGCGGCCCCGGCGGCCAATGGGAATGCCCAGTAGAACCAGTCGGCGCCGGGGAGGTCGCTGCGCACTTCGGAGCCGGATGGCGCGACGCTGAGAACGAACATGGCGCGGCTGGATTCGTCGTCGTTGTCGACGACCATCAACTCGATGGGGTGATCTCCAGCGGGGAACGCCAGCGTCACGTTGGGTCCAAAGGCGGTCTGATTGCCCAGCCGCCATTGCCAGTCGACAATCTGGCCGTCGGAGTCGGTGCTGGTGCTGGTGAAGTGCACCGGTTCGTCGGCCGTGGGGAACGCGGGGCTGAACGCGAAGTTGGCGATGGGGGCTGCCGCGGCCACCGCCGGGAGCATCATCACAAGGATGAGCCCGGCGAAGGTCAGTTGGGTGCGGCTTCCAGGCCCCATGACGTGTGGCTAGGGAGTTCCCCTCGATAACGACTACCCCCCAGCGCGGTGGCTGGGATGGTGCCGTCCACTTGTTCGGGGCGTTGCGCGAAGTGGACGGTGGAGAGGTCGGCGTCCAGGGCTTCGGCACGACCCGGAGGCACCTCGACGTCGATGGTGATGGAGTCCACCACGTCGGCGAGGGTGTCGATTCCCGTGCCTTGCCAGCGCAGGTCAAAGCGCAGCAAGTCGGGGATGAGGTCGTCGGCGGTTCCGGCCGCTTCGTCGTCGTGGTCAACGTCGACAATGAGGCGGCCCGTGGTCTTCTTCTTCAGGCGCAGGTGCACCCTGCGCACGGCATTTCCTTGGCCTTCGACGCGGCGCGGGATGGCCACGATGTCGTCGGATTCGTCGACTTCGACGACGAAGCTGGCATCGATGTCGCGGCGCTTGAGCATGGTGCTGCGGCGCGTGCGGCCCAGCACCAGCACGGAGCCTCCGATGAACAGCAGGGACATGGCGATGGCGCCTCCGGCGGGGCCGCGGATGGCGGAATCGCTGACAGCTCCAAGAATGGAGGCCTGTCCGAAGGCGGGGTCGTTGTGGGTGGCCACGACTTGGCGCACGCGGTTCTCGTTGCCTGCCATGTCGGTGGCCACGATGGTGATCTCGTGCAGGCCATTGTCGAGGCGGGCACTCTGGAAGCGGTGCGTGTAGGGCGCTTCGGTGTCGGTGGCCACGACTTGGCCATCGATGAGGAATGTCACGGAGGCCACGCCCAAATCCTGGGCGGTGGCGCGCAGGGTGTGGTCGCCGGTGATGGTCTTGGGTGGCACGGCGACGCCCAACACGGGCGGGGCGTTGTCGAAACCGATGGCGAACAAGCCGCAGCAGCCGGTGTGCGCGAAGCCCACGTATTGTGCTCCTTCGGGCCGCAGCTCCAGGCCGGATGCCGCCACCCATGCGCCGTCGATGTGTTGCATCAGCACGGCGCGCTCCGCGTCCAGGACGTCGACGGGGTCCAGAGCGACGCGGATGGTCATGTCGACCACGTCCGCTTGGGTGTCCACGTAGAATGCCTTGGTGACGCCGGTGGGTGCCGCTTGGATGGCCGGGTCGTCGAGGGCCACTGGCACCACGCCGACGGGGTGGCTCTCGCCGGCGATGATCATGTCGACTTGCTGGATGCCGGTCAGGGGGGATTGCAGCACGTGCCGGCCGAGCTCGGGGCCGTCGTTGCGGGTGACCAAATCGATGGCCTTGCCGATGATGGCGAAGCTGCTGAACTCCTCGAGGTGGGCTTCGAATTCGTAGAACAAGTCGTCGCCGCCGACGCGCGCGGCGGTCAGCTCGCCGACTTGCCGGCCGTGGCTGTACTCCAGCAGCACGACTTCGTGGCGGTGCAGGTTGTGGGCATCAAAGTACGCGGCCGGGACCTTGAAGCGGACGTCCAAGCCGTCGATGACTTGGCTGAGGCGCGCGGAGTCCATGTCGATGGTCGCGGGGCCGTCGTTCGTGGGGACCTCTTCGGTGCCGCGCACGCTGAGGAAGATGCCGGGCTCGCTGGCCAGGCCGCGGCCCATGTTGGCCATCAATTCGCCCGCGTCCATCTCTTCGGGAACAGCGCCCATGTCGCCGGGCTGCGTCTCGATGACGAGGCCCAAGCCTTGCACGGGGCCGGGGATGCGCTCGGGGCCGTCGCCCTGGGGGGCGATGGAGACGCGGCTGGCGACGATGAGGTCGGCGGGGTCGGCGATGGCGGCCGTGTCCAACTCGATGCGGGCGCCCGGCTCGGCTTGCTTGATGCTGGCTTGCAGCGCCGTGCGTTGGACGTCCTTGACCTGTTGGCGGACCTTGTGGGGCACCACGTGCGTCGGCTCGTCGTCGGTTCCGTCGCCGTCGTCGTCTTGGAACGTGGCTTCGGGGGCGGACACGGTCGCGGTGGCGTAGCTGCGCAGGACCTTGCCGTCGGCCACGCTTTGGGCCATGATGGTGATGACGCCGTCGCCCGTGGCGCGGAGCTGGCCCTTGGCGTCGATGACGCCGGGGCCATCCACGACGGACCACGTGACGTCGTCGCCCAACTTGTTGTGCGCGGCATCCGTCACGGCGGCACGGAACTTCTTGGGCTGGTCGTCGACGGAGGCCACCTCGGGCGTGACGCGGATGGCCGCGGCCGCGCCGGGCTCCACGGTGTAGATGCTTCGAGCGACGACCTGTTGGCCATCGACTTCGTAGCGCATCGTGACAGGGAACGATCCGGCCTTGCCGCTGGGATAGAAGACGCCGTCGCGGACCACGCCGGCGGCTTCGTCGATCTCAAATTCCAATGCATCGGCCGCCACGGGGCTGGCGACACCATCGCTCGAGCGAGCGATGGCATGGATCTTGGTGGGCTTGACTTCGTCCGCTTTGTCGCGGTCCTTCTTGCCCACCATCTCCAGCTTCATGGGGCGGTCCTTGGAACCGCTGCGGTCCGCTTTGGATGCCGAGGGCGCCTCTTCCGGAATCGATTGAATTGGCTCCGCTTTGCGCTTGGAGGCCTTGCTGGGGCCCTCGTAGTACGCAGGGCGGGCTTCCGCATCGTCGCTTGTGTCGGAGCCCTTGCTGGTTCCGCCGGAGCCTGCGTCGCCGCCGGACGAACCGCCGGAGCCGCTCGACTTCTTCGACTTCTTGGAGCCGGCCTCGTCCGCCAGCGCCACGGGCGCCGCCAAGGCGGCGGCAACCAGCATCACCATGGCCAAAATGGCCAACGTGCGCATGGTACGGACTGCCCCCGCCACGAATTGCACGATTCGATGGCTGTATATCTTGATTGAGGGCGGTGAAGGGGGAGAAAGGACAATCGAGCCTGATATGTCAATGCCAGGGTGCCATGTGTCCGCGTTAGAACTTGGTCACCGTGACGTCGAAGATCAGGTCGGCGTTGTCGCCGGCGCAGACGGGGCCATTGTAGCCGTAGGCCAAGGGCGCCGGGATGTGGATCATGACGTCCTCGTTCTCGCCGTGGCCGATGAGGCCCAGGTCAAAGCCGGTGATGGCGCGGCCGCCACCCAGCGTCAGCGGGAACGTGCCACTGTCGAACTCTTGTCCGTCGCTGGCGCAGCGGCCCGCGTAGTTCACGTTGGCCGAGTCGCCGGCCGCCGTGATGCG
>JBFKTF010000149.1:0-4677 GCA_041636435.1 Thermoplasmatota archaeon | reverse complement strand
GCGCCGAGGCATTGGAACACGAGTTCCCGGGCCTGCACGTGGAGCCCATCGCCGCCGAGTACTCGGATGGCCTGCGCAAGATTGGAGAACACGCCGCCGAGCGCCGCTTGGTGCTCTTCTTGGGCAGCAGCATCGGCAACTTCGAGCCGGAAGAACAAGTGGCGTTGCTGCGCAAGGCCCACGATGCATTGAGCCCGGGGGACGCATTCCTTCTTGGTACGGATTTGGTCAAGGACCACGACGTGCTCAACGCGGCATACAACGACGCCACCGGACACACCGCCGCATTCAATCTCAACATCCTGCACCACCTCAACCGGGAGTTGGATGGCGACATCGACGTGGGCGGTTTCGAGCACAAGGCATTCTTCAACCCCGACAAGAGCCGCATCGAGATGCACCTGGTCGCCAAGAAGGACCAGGTGTTGCGTCTGCCCAAGGCCGACCTGGACGTCCCCATCCAAGCGGGCGAGACCATCCACACGGAGAACTCCTACAAGTTCACGGTCAGCGGTGCCCAGCAATTGGCGCAGCGCGCAGGCTTCACGCTCGAAAACACCTGGACCGACGCCAAGGGATGGTTCGGCATCCACCTCCTGCGCCGCTGACATGTGCCGCCACGCCGCCTACATCGGACCCGGCATCACCGTCGATGAATTGGTCACCGCGTTGCCCCACAGCCTGTTGAAGCAATCCTACCAGGCGCGCGAGTTGTTGACGGGCAGCGTCTGCGCCGACGGCCATGGATTTGGCTGGGTCGACCCCGACCGAGACGAGGCGGGCCGCTACGCCAGCGCTGCGCCGATCTGGTCCGACCCCAACCTGCGCACCATGGCACCCAGCATCCGCAGCGGCTTGATCATCGCCGCCGTGCGCAACGCCACCATTGCCACCGCCAACGCCCCGGAAGACGCGGCGCCATTCCAACATGGTGCCCACTTGTGGAGCCTCAACGGTGCCTTGGAGGACTTCAAGGGACGCTGGAGGGACGGCCCCATGCGGGACTGGATTGCACCGGAGTTCCGAAACGTGGTGCAGGGCCAGACGGACGGCGAACACCTGTTTGCGGCGTGGTTGAGTCGCATCGATTCAGGCGACGGCCCCAGCGCAGGCCTGCAGGCATTGCAATCGCTGCTGCGCGACGCGGTGCGCTTTGGCGACGAGCAAGGGTTGGACGTGCAACTCAACATCTTGGCCAGCGACGGCGAGCACCTGTACGCGACCCGTGCCGGCAACCACCCGACGCAGAATTCCCTCTACACGTTGCAGGATGGGGACGATTTCCCCGATGCCTGGGTGGTGGCCAGCGAGCCACTCTACGATGATCCGGCGTGGGAGCCGGTGGCGGCCGACAGCGTCATCGCCTTCGCAGCGGACGCCCCTCCCGTGCGTTTGCAGGTCTAGAACGCCAAGCCGACGAGCCACGCCGCCACGGAGTAGAACACCGCCGCGGCCACGCCAATCAGGGCCCCAACGAGCCATTGGGTGCGGAACACGAACGCCACCACCAACGAGTAGGCGGCCAGCGTGGTGACCAAGACCGCCCAGCCGGGCCAATCCATCTGGACGGCGCCCAGCCGGACCAGCGTGACCAGGATGCCACCCAGGACGGCGGCGGCGATGGCGGCGACGTAGCTGGCCTTCTTCAGGAAGAAGCGGGCCGCCAGGTACAGGAACAGGGCGTTGACGAGGATGGCGACGAGACCTCCGACGAGGCCTCCCGCGACGTGGTCCATGGTCTTGGATGGACGAGGCGACGTTAGTCTGTCGGCGCGTGGCGGCGGGCCAGTTCCCGCAGCACGGCGTCCATGGAGGAGTCGCCACCGCGCAGGGCGACGACGAGGTGGTAGAGCAGGTCGGCCGCTTCGTGTTCCAGGGTGTCCTCGTTGTCCAGGCCCCGTAGCACGGCGCCCACTTCACCCGCCTCTTCCTCGACCTTGGATGCAGCGAAGGCGGCGTCGTTGAGGAGCCGGTCCGTGTAGCCGCCCTTGGGGCGTTCTTGGCGGCCCTTGGCGAGTCGGTCCAGGGTGCCAAGGAATCCGGCCACGGCGTCGTCGCCTGGGGCCGACCAGCACGTCGTGGTGCCCGTGTGGCACGCGGGACCCGCTTGTTCGACCAAGGCCAGGACGGCGTCCCGGTCGCAGTCGAGGCGCAGCGCGACGACGCGTTGGGTGTGGCCGCTGGTGGCGCCCTTGACCCATTGCTCTTGTCGGCTGCGGCTCCAGTACGTCATTTCGCGGGTGTCGATGCTGCGTTGCAATGCGGCGCGGTCGGCGTAGGCGAGCATCAGCACGGCGCCCGTGACGTGGTCTTGTGCGACGACCGGCACGAGCCCTTGGTCGTCGAAGTGGACTTGGTCCAAGTCGATCATGGGCGGACCTCCACGCCGGCGGCCAGCAACGCCTGCTTGACCTGCTGCACGGTGGCGTCGCCGTCGTGGAAGATGCTGGCGGCCAAGGCGGCATCGCTGACGCGGAGCGCATCGACGATGTGGTCCACTTGGCCGCAGCCGCCACTGGCGATGACGGGAATGTCCACGGCCTGGCCCACAGCGGCCAACAAGTCGGTGTCGTAGCCGTCGCGGGTGCCGTCGCCGTCCATGCTGGTGAGCAGAATCTCCCCAGCACCGCGCTGGGCGGCTTCTTGGCACCAGGCAATGGCGTCTTGGCCGGTGTCGTTCCGGCCGCCATGGGTGAAGACGTTCCAGCGATTCGGCCCGACGCGCTTGGCGTCCACGGCCACGACGACGCATTGGGCGCCGAAGCGCCGGCTGCACTCCGTGATGATGGTGGGGTCGTGGAGGGCGGCCGTGTTGATGGCGACCTTGTCGGCCCCCGCGTTGAGGGCGCGGCGCATGTCGTCGGGGTTGCGGATGCCGCCGCCGACGGTGAGGGGGATGCTGAGTTGTTCGGCCGTCCGTTGCACGACGTCCATCATGGTGTCGCGGCCTTCATGGCTGGCGGTGATGTCCAGGAAGACAATTTCGTCGGCCCCTTCGTCTTCGTAACGAGCGGCCAATTCGACGGGGTCGCCGATGTCGCGGATGTCGACGAACTGCACGCCTTTGACGACGCGACCGCCGTCGACGTCCAGGCACGGGATGATGCGCTTGGCCAGGCTCATTCGACCTCGGCTTGGACGGTGCCCTTGAGGCTGACTTCGTCGTCGCGCGGGGTGAGCGCGTCGCGCAGGGCGCGTCCGCAGGCCTTGAAACAGGCTTCGATGACGTGGTGGCTGTCGCGGCCCCGCATCCGTTCGAGGTGGAGGTTGATGCGGGCCTCGGTGGCGAAGCTGCGGAACCAGTGCTCGTAGATTGGGATGGGCAATTCGCCCGCGTAGTACGGGCGGTCGACGAGGTCGACGGCGCAGAGGACCAAGGCATCGTCCATGGGGATGATGTCGTGGGCGATGCGCTTGCAGGGGCGGCCATCGAACTCTTGGTGCCAGGCTTGGCCGATGGCGATGGCGACGTCCTCGATGAGGTGGTGGTCCAGGTCGCCCGTGGCGCGGACCTTCAGATCGATGCCGGAGTACCGGGTCCAGGTCTCCATCATGTGGGACAGGAACTTGTTGTCCGTCTCGATGTCGAAGGTGCCGGTGCCGTCGATGGTCAGCTCGACTTCGATGGTGGTCTCCTTGGTTTGGCGCGTGATCTTGGTCATGCGCTCACCTCGAAGCGTTCGATGGCGGCGGCTAGGTCGATGGCGCCGGTGTAGACGCTCATGCCCAGCACCACGGCGTGCACGCCCATGGCGGCCAAGGCGTCCAAGTCGTCCATGTTGCTGATGCCGCCACTGACAATGAGCTCCAGTGCGGGGGCGGCGTCGCGGATGTCGTGGACAACGCCGGTGTCGATGCCTTCCATGCGGCCTTCCTTCTCCACGTTGGTGTAGAGCAAGCCAGCCAATGGCAGCTCCGCGACCTTGCGCGCCAAGTCGACGACGTCGAGCCCGGCGGATTCGGTCCAGCCCTTGACTTGGACGTCGCGGCCGCGGGCGTCGATGGCGAGCACGATGACGCCCGGGAAGAGTCGAGCAAGTTCCGCCAGCCAGTCGGGGTTCTGGATGCCTTGGGTGCCGATGACGATGCGGTCGATGCCCATGTCGACCAGCTTCTGGACGTCGAGCATGCTGCGCACGCCGCCACCAAACTGAATCTTGATTCCGCTGTGCTGCATGCCGCCGAGGTGGTGCCATTGCCGCTTGCCGTCGATGGCGCCGTCCAAGTCGACGACGTGGATGCGCTTGGCGCCTTGGTCGTGCCAGTGCTTGGCTTGGCCAGAGGGGTTGCGTTCTGCGGTGACGGCGACCTGGTCCGGGTCACCGCCGACGAGTTGCACGACCTTGCCGTGGCGGATGTCGATGGCGGGCAGGATGTTCATGGAGTCTCCAATTGATCGAGTGCGGCGGTGAGGATGCGGGCGCCCGCGGCGCCGCTCTTTTCGGGGTGGAACTGGAAGCCAATGCATTTGTCCTTGCGGATGGCGGCGGCGAAGTCCATTCCGTAGTGGGTGGTGGCGATGCATTCCGGGGTGATGCGGGCGGCGTAGCTGTGCACGTAGTAGACGTGCCCCACGTCGCCCAGGCCCAACTCGGTGGCGTCGTGCAGCGTGTTCCAGCCCATGTGGGGAATCTTGCCCGCGGAGGCAGGCAATTGGACAACGCGTCCAGGGACGAG
>JBFKTF010000148.1:0-4691 GCA_041636435.1 Thermoplasmatota archaeon | reverse complement strand
GCAGCTCGTCCTGACCAACACGGTCCGCGACTACCTGCCCTCCGCCACCAGCAGCCCCGTCACCGTCGAAGGCGGCACGCTGAGCCTGCCCATCATCGAACGCGATGGTAGCACGTTCTACTACCCGCCGGGCCTCGAAGCCCACGAGGGCGAAGGCGTCCGCGCATAGTCCAATCGGACGGTGCAGAACGGGCCGGGGCCTCATGCCCCGGCCTCCCTTTCCCTTCATTCTATCTTGTTGGACGCCCGCCGACCCATCGTGGCTCTGGAAGAACTGATTCTGGGCATCCTTGGCATCTTGGCCAGCATCCTCTACGTCATCGTGGTCCTGGCGCTGCGTCGGCGCGAGGTCAGCCCCGATGCCCGCCCGGCGCATCGGGGCTTCATGCTCTGGTGGGGCGGCCTCGCCATCGTCGGCCTCGTCTCCGCTTACCTGTCCCTCGTCCGGGACATCGGCGGCTTCGGCCTCCTGGGAGGCCGCGTCGTACTGTACGGGCTCGTGGCGCTCATCATGGTGATGCTCGCCGGCTTGGCCTACTACTTGTTGTTCCTCTACACCGGCCGCCACAGCATGATGCCCCTGGCGGCCGCCTTCTACGCCGCCATGATGGCCGCCTTCGTGCTCTACGTGGAGCTCCAGCAGCCCGCCATCGTCGACGGCGTCTGGGTCTACAGCCAACCGTTCCCGC
Organism: Thermoplasmatota archaeon; assembly: GCA_041636435.1. GTDB lineage: Archaea > Thermoplasmatota > E2 > JACPAO01 > JAHFTW01 > JBFGSX01. Next base: position 4,002 of record JBFKTF010000148.1, on the reverse strand, counting down.
CCGACTCCTTGCCCAACATCCTGATTGGCATCGGCCTCGTGGGGCCGCCGCTCGTCGCCGCCGGCGCCTACATGGCCCTGTACCGGAAGGCCCCCGACGCCACCATCCGCTACCGCATCCTCATGGTCAGCGGCGCCTTCGTGCTGTGGTTTGGCTGGTCGGTGGCCAGCACCTTCTTGCAGGCGGCCCTCGGGCTGCAAGAGCCAACATTCTGGATGCAACTCGTCAGCCAATTCATGGGCGTCGTCGCCGCCATGGCCGTGCTCTTGGCCTACCTGCCCCCCAAGTTCCTCCAAGAACGGGGCATCCAGCCCGCCGTCCAATGGCGCCGACAGCTCAATCGATTGCAGGTCTTCGCCAGCACCCCAAACCTGAAATCAACCCCGCCGTCGGCGAAGCCGCCGCATGCTGGATGACGACACAAGCAAGCGCATCCTCCGCTCCTACCATGAGAGCACCAGCGACGAAGGCGACACGCCCGTCCCGCTGATGATTCTCCACGGCCTGCGCGAGGAGATCACCATCCGGCCCCACATCGAACTCCCCAGCGCCTACCACATGGCGCACTACTTGGACGAGTTCATCACCGACAAGACCATCGCCATCACGGTCTGCGGCCGCTTCTACAAGCAGATCGGCGAGGAACTGTTCCAGGGCACCATCCTGTACCACGTGGACCGCATCGGATCCCACTTGATCCGGGGCATCAACATGGACAACAACCGGTACCACGTCCTCGACGACTCCCCGTACTGGAACAAGTTCCCCTACGACTTCGACGACGGGCCCGAAGAGCCCGACATGCCCATCGGCTTCCACCCCGGCAAGGACGCCGACTGGGACGACGACGAGGACATCTAGGCCCGACTTGGGCCTGGTTGGATGTCCCGAGGTGAGGGAACGCCCGACTTGGTCCCAGCGCTGGCTTCACTTAGGATGCCCAATCCGGGATGGTTATGCTCCCTGGAGGCATCCTGCTTGCATCCGCGCTGCTGATGGTGGCGGCCGCGGCGGCGGCCGTGCGCCGTTCCCCGCTGCCCACGCGCCCCTATTGGTCGATGCGTCTCTGGTCGGCCAACGTGGCCCTGTTTGGCCTGGCCATGTTCTTGGCCTACGGTGTCGACACCGGCAACGCGTGGGATTCGTGGTTGGTGCCAGCCATCGGGGTGTTGTTGCTTCTGAATCCCCTGTTCACGTTCTTGATGGCCGCCCAGGTCATCGAACTGCCAAGGTGGGCCTCCGTCGCCTTGGTCGGCACCGTCGCCACGGGGATCGGGGTGTTCTTCCTTGCGCCACCCGCCACGTGGCCCGGTGTGCTGGCCATGTCCGTGCTCGTCGTTGCTCCGTACGTCATCGCCGTGGCGCCCAGCACCCACGCCACCCGGATTGGCTACGGCGTGACCGCCATGCGCACCCGATTCAGCGCCCTCGGCGTGGCCGGGTTGCTGGGCACTGTCCTGTCCGCGTTGCTTTGGTTCAGTGGCCAAGCGCCCGTGCTGGGGCGGGTCGGCATCGAGATGTCGATGCTGGTGTTCGCCTTTGGCTTCGTCATGGTGGCTCTGCCTCCCAAGCGCGCCGTCGAGGGCTGGAAGGCGGCCGCCGAGGCCAGGTTTCAGGATTTGGTGGACGCGGCCACCAAGGACGTCTTTGATCCGAGCCGCCTACCGGCGCTCTTGGATGGTTTCATCGACGCGGGCGTCGCCCGCCTCGTGAATGGGCCCGCACCTGCCGGCGTGGAGCGTCGGACGGGCAACGGTGTGCGTGGAGAAATCCATCGCGTGGATGTCGGCGTGCCCGGCACCGTGCTACAAGTCAGCTACCCGTTGCCCCTCATGTACCCGCTCGATGCCGTGGACGGCCTCGCCGGCCTGGCCCGCATCGTGCGCGTCGCCCTGCGGGACCAAGAAGCACGCCGCATCATCGACGGCGAACTGCAGCACACCAAGCGCCTCGAGAAAGTCAAGAGCGATTTCCTGCGCTCCATCGGGCACGAATTGGGCAACCCCTTGACGCCCATGGCTCTCCAGATTGCCGTCATGAAGCACGGCGCTCCCGAACGGTTTGCCGACAACCTGGACGTCTTGGACCGCAACCTCCGCCGCTTGAAGGCCGTCGTGGGCAACCTGAGCGACGTGGGCAAGCTGCAGGATGCGGCGATGCTCATCGACCCGCGGCCCGTGGACGTGGGCGCACTCGTGCACGACGTGGTCCTCGGCATGCGCCCAATGGCCGAGGCCAAGGGCCTGCAACTCATCCTGGACGCGCCGGACGCAGCATGGGTGGATGGCGATCAAGGTCGCCTCATGCAAGTGGTGGGCAACCTCGTCTCCAACGCCATCAAGTATGCCGACGCGGGCACGGTGGACGTGCGCATCCGCGTGGACGACGGCGTGGCGATTGAGGTGGCCGATCAGGGGCGGGGCTTGGACGCGCAGCAAATCGAGGTCCTCGGGCAACCCTACGCTCGCTTCCACGCGGACGAGGACATTGAAGGGACTGGTCTTGGGATGTACATCACCAAGGGAATCCTGGACGCCCACGGCGGTAGCTTGGACGTCTCCAGCGACGGTCCTGGCAAAGGGTGCACGTTCCGCGTGCTGCTCCCGGCCGGCATTCTGCCGCGCCCCGCAACCAACGTTGCCCGCCACTGACATCCTGCTGGGACCCGACGCACCCCGCACGCCTCAACACAGGCATGGGCCCCGGCCAAATTGCCATCTCGGGGCCGGGCCATGCCCCATGGCCGGACGTGCGTGGCTGTCTGAATTGGCTGAAGGCCCGAATTGGGCTTGGTTGAATGTCCCGGCGCCGGGGAATGCCCGACTTGTGCTCCGCGCTGGGTTTACCATGGAATGGCTCCACGTCGGTTGTATGGTTCCTGGAGGGATTCTGGTTGGATCCGTTGTGCTGATGGTCTGTACGGCGGTGGCCGTCCTGCGCGGCCCCAAACTGCCGAGTCGCCCGTACATGCACGTGCGGTTGTGGTCGGCGTCGTTGTTCGTCTTCGCATTCGCGTTGTTTGTGGGCTACGTCATCGACACGGCCGACGTCCACAATTGGTGGATTGTGCCGCTGGCCGCCATGGCGCTCATCGCGAACCCGTTGTTCACGTACCTGCTCCTCAAGCAGTCCATGCCCACACCGCGCTGGTTGATGCCGGCGATGGTTTGCCTCGTCGTGGGGGCCGCGCTGACGTTCTTCCTCGCCCCGCCCCGCAGTTGGTTCGGCGTGGTGGGGATGGCCACACTCTTGGTCTCCCCGTACGCCATCGCGATGGTCATCATGCCCAATGATGGGCGAGCAAAGTATGGCGTGCCCGCCATGCGCAGCTTGTACGGCTCGCTGAGTTGCCTTGGGTTCATCGCGATGGGGCTGAGCGCCACGTTCTGGTACAGTGGCGTCGCGCCCAACCTGGGCCGCCTGGGCATCGAAGTCTCGATGCTGGTGCTGGCCTACGGGTTCAGTTACTCCGTCTTTGCCCCGACCCGCATGCAGCAGGCCTGGAGCGCCGAGGCGGTGCACCGACTGCAACAGGACCTGCAGGCACGCATCAAGGGCGGCACCTATTCGCCCCGCGACTTGCCCAGTATGGTGGCGGACTTCATCGAACAGGGCCAGCCATTCGTTGTGCACGGAGCGGCCCCCGATGCACCGTGCCGCGTCTTTGGAACATGGAACGGCCTTGGGCACCAGGATGGCGAGATTCACCTCGCGGACATCGAGGTCCCGGGCAAGGTTCTGGCCATCGTGTACGCCCGAGAACAAATCTTCCCGGACGAACAACTCGAAACGCTGCGCGGATTGGCGTTGGCCATCCGCCTCGCCCACCGCGACGAGACCGCTCGCAAGGTTCTGGCCACGGACTTGCGTCAAGCCCAGAAATTGGAGAAGGTCAAGAGCGACTTCTTGCGGTCCATTGGCCACGAATTGGGCAACCCCCTGACGCCCATGGCGTTGCAGTTGGCCGTCATGCGGCGCCGGTGTGCTCCAAGCGTTGGCGAG
>JBFKTF010000147.1:0-4752 GCA_041636435.1 Thermoplasmatota archaeon | reverse complement strand
GGTGTTGCCGACTTGGAGGCCGGGCACGCCGTTGTCTTCCATCCACAACCAGAAGTCGAAGTTGTAGAACGTGTGGGCGCCGCCGACATCGGTGTACGACTTGTAGTGGCAGTGGCCGGTGGCGGGCTCGTAAATGAACGTCCCGTAGTCTACGGGCGCGTTGGGGTCCACGGCGGGTTCGCCGGCCAGCACCTCGATGGTCAGGTTGACGCTGTGCTCCAGTTCGCCGTCGCTGACGGTGAAGACGAAGGTGTGGTTGCCTTCGTCGAGGGTGAAGTTGAGGGTCGTGGGCAATTCGCTGCCTTCGAGGGTCTCGTTGCCCACGAGGATCCAGGTGAGGTTGTCGCCGTCGGCGTCGCTACCATCCAGGGTCAGGTTGACCATCAGGGGGGCGGTGCCGTTCAGGACGTCGGCGGTCAGGACGGCAACGGGGGCGGTGTTGTTGGCGGTCTCGACACCATCGAGGGTCTCGTTGCCTTCGTCGTGGTCGTGGGTGCTGTGGTCGTGTTCGTCCACGGCGTCGACGGGTTCGTCGCCGCTTTCGGCGCAACCGCTCAGGGCGGCGATGATCAGCAGGGCAATGACAGCCAGGCGCATGGTGCGACGGTGGGCAAGCCCCGATTTAAGGATTCAGGACGCCTGCTGGCGGTGTGCAATCATTCCTTGGGGGCGAACAAACCGGCGATGGCGGGCGCACAGCTGACCGTGTCGCAGCCTTCCACGTCGAGGCTGTCCGTGCATAGTACGCGGTCGATGCCGCTGGCCAACAACTTGGGCACGGCGCCACCGGTGAACAAGCCGTGCGTGCACGCGGCGTAGACCTTCTGGGCGCCGTTGTCCTTGAGCTGGTCGGCGGCTTTGATCATGGTGCCCCCGGAGGCAATCATGTCGTCGACGATGGCGACGCGCATCCCGTCCACGTCGAGGTCCTTGGGCTCGATCTTGACCTCGGTGGGGCCCAAGCGGACCTTTTCGAGGTGGTCGTGGGGGATGCCCAGTTGCTGGGCGGCGCGTTCGGCGCGGTCCCGGGCGCCCTTGTCGGGGGCGAGGATGGCGTCGACGCCCCACTTGCCCAATTCGTCGGCCAGTTGTGGCACGGCGCTGACGCTGTGGGCGCCTTGGAAGAAGAAGTCGAGGATCTCTTCCTTGTGCGGGTCGACGGTGATGACGGAGTCGGCCGTGGTGGCCAGGGCGCGGGCGATGGCACGGCTGCTGACCGCTTCGCCGGCCTTGAAGACCTGGTCTTGGCGGGCGTAGCCATAGTAGGGGATGACGCTGGTGACGCGGGCCGCGGAGGCTTCTTGGGCGGCGTCTTGCAGGAGCAGCAATTCGACCAAGTTCTCGTTGGGGGCGGTGGTCTGGCAAATGATGACGTGCTTGCCTTCCACGTCGTCCAAGATGCGCGCGTAGACCTCCAAATCGGGGAAGCGCTTGATGTCGGTGGCGGCCTCGTCGCAGCCGATGGCCTTGGCGAGGCGGGGTCCCAATGTCTGGCTGGCCGTGCCCGTGACGAGCACCTTCTCCAGGCTCACGCGGCGCGCGAGTCGGGCTCGGCCATTAAGCCCGCGCCTTGCGAAGCCACGCGACCAAGTTGTCGGGCTCCGCTTCGGCAATGGCGATGGGGTCGATGCTGAGCACCTCGAAGCCCGCCGCTTCGCACGCGGCCTGCAATTCGGGCTGCGTGTAGAGGTGGTAGAAGCGGGGCTCGTCCATGCCGTTGCGGCGCCAGGGCACGGTCACGTCCGCCGGCCCCCGGGGCAGGTCCATGGCGGCGAAGCGGGGGGCGTCCCGGAACCACACGGTCACTTGCGCTTCGGCGCCCGGGCGCAGCACCCGGTGCAGTTCCTGCAGGCTCGCGGCGCGGTCGGCCGCCTCGGGAATGCCGTGCAGGCCCGCCACGTAGACGGCCGCATCGAAGACTCCGTCGGCAAACGGCATCGTCGTGGCGTCGCCGGCGACGGCGGGGCCGTGCTCGGAGGCGGCCGCAGCCAATGGCCGCGAAAAATCCAGGCCAATGGCGTCGCGTCGGGCGATCTTCATGTGGCGCCCGTTGCCGCACATCACGTCGAGGATGCGGGCGTCCTTGGCGGTGCGGTGGAGGAAGCGCTCCACGTGGGGCCAGGGCCGTTGCCGGGTCTCGGCGAAGCTCTGGGCGATGCGCTCCCAGACGCCGTGTTGGTCCACGGCGGCGCGACCAAGCGATGCCACATAGCGCCTCTGTCCACCACCCTTAACCCGCCGACAACGGTCGCACCGTTGTGCAGGCGCTGCTGGACAAGTCCTTGCTCATCTTCGCGGGCAAGGGGGGTGTGGGGAAGACCACCACGAGCAGCGCCACCGCCATGGCCCTGGCCGCCATGGGCAAGAAGGTGCTCTTGGTCACCGTGGACCCCGCCAAGCGCCTGGAGGATGCATTGGGCGTCGCGGTGGGATTCGAAGAGACGCCCATCCAACCGAATCTGACGGCGCTCATGGTGGATCCCGGCGCCGTCATCACGGAGCATCTGGAACGCGAGGTGCCGGAAGCCAAGATCACGGAACACCCGATGTTCCGCTACATCACCGACTACTTGCCGGGCCTGAACGAATTGATGGCCATTGGCAAACTGAACGACATCCGCAAGCAAGGGAAGTACGACGCCATCGTCATCGACACCGCGCCCACGGGCCATGCGCTCAGCTTCCTGTCGGTCCCCAAGGCGATGAACGAATTGATGTCGGAAAAGTCGCTGCTGAAGTGGGCCGTCCGGGGCTACCAAGTCTGGCAGAAGCTGCAGACCGCGGGCCACAGCGTCGGCAACGTGTTCAAGAAAAGGGAAGACCGCAAGGCACCGCCCCCGGAGATTGACTTCGAACGCCTCTTCGAGGACATCCGCATCCAAGCCCAAGAAATCCAGCACTTCTTGGGCGACCCGGGCCACAGCGCCCTCGTCATCGTCACCTTGCCCGAGAAGCTCCCCGTCGAGGAGACCTTCGATTTGCACCGCGCGGTCACGGAAGACCTCGGCATGCACGTCGCCCAGGTCGTGGTCAACAAGGTCCAACCCGACGCCCTGGCCGGCGTCAAGGACGAATTCGACGCCATCCGGGACGACTCCAAGTTCGTGGCCGCTGCCGCCAAGGGCAGCAAGCGATCCGCCGACGTCTTGGCCGCGATGGTGGCCGCCACGCGGTTCTCCGAGATTCGCCGCGACATGAACCTCGAGTACATCGAGGAACTGAAGCATGGACTCCCGGCCATGCCCATCGTCACGGTCCCATTGTTCGAACAGGACGTGCAGGGACTGAAGCGCCTCAAGGCGTTCCAAGAAGCGCTGGTCGATCCATCCAACTTGGCCTAAGCTCCGCTAGGCGGGTTGGGTGGCGTGGGTCGGTTTAGGCGACCATGTGGCGGCGCGCGAAGGCCGCCTGCATGTTCTTGTCGACCAAGCGCACCGGGGCGTGGTCCCACGTGCAGTTGCAGTACATGCACGTGACGCGGACCGTCGCCTTGATGCGGTCTTGGTCCAAGTTGCCGCGAATCTCAATCTGGCGATCCGCCGTGTCAATCAGGAAACCGGAGTCGGAGCCGCACTTTGAGCATCGCAGATTGACCATGGGAGCACCTCATTATTTGGGGGGGTTGGAAACATTTTCCCCTGCACGAAGCGGGGGGTCTCCAGGAGCACCCGGCGAACCGGGGCAAAGAATGGTTCACCTTGGTCGTGTATAAGGCGCTAGCGGGTCAGCACTTGTGCACATCCACCGCCGGACCGGCCAGCCGCCCACCACTTGGCCCATTGGCGGGCGGGGACGCTCCTTGCCCACTTACCTGGACCCGCTCGAGTGGCCCCCTGCCGCTCTCCACCCCGTGACCCTCCAAACGTGGAACGTTCGCGGTGAGGCTGCTCCCTTCCGGGCCTGACCCGGTTTCCGCGTCGAAGGGATTCGACATTCCTTCCGGAATGGATCCTCCCACCGACCACCTCAGAGGACAAGGCTTCACGGTTGAGCAGGGGCTCGATATGATACGGACCCAGGCAGCCATGCAAGGGGTTCGGTCGCGCTATAGACTACGCATACGGGGGCGCCTACTCCCCACCTAGTCCCCGCCTGTCGCCGGGTACACCCATCGCATGCGACGGGTGCAGAGCGGCCGACATGGGTCTCCCTCTTGAGCCTTCGGGCTCAGTAGCGCCGGGTCAGCACGATGTACTGGTTGCGGAAGAAGCGGAACACGATCCACATCAAGGAGCCGGCCAGGAACGCCGTGTCGATGACGACAAGCCACATGGTGGCGGTGCTGATGTCGAAGGCGCCGCGCTCAAAGAGCTGGCCGGCGATGAACGTGTGGCGCACCAACAAGGCCAGGCTGATGGCGAAGATCGCAATCACGACGAGGTCCATGTAGAACAGGTACTTGCGCCACGTTGCGCGCTCCACGCGCTGGATGTCAGCGAACTCCACAGTGCATCCCTGCTGGCAAATAGTGGCGCATCCGGCTTAATCCCTGTGATGGCTCTTTGACTGGATGGGGGCTGGCGGCGCCGTGGATCCGGCTGCCCTCGAGCAGATCGCCGCCCGCGTGCGTGCCTGCAGGGCGTGCCGCTTGCACGAGACGCGCACCATGGCGGTCCCGGGCGAAGGTGGCGGTCACTTCGGGCACGCGCCGCCGGGTGCCACCTTGGGGGCCTTCGGCGCCATGGACTCCGCGTGGTCGGGGGTCATGTTGGTGGGCGAGGCTCCGGGGCGCAACGAAGACGAGACGGGCCG
>JBFKTF010000146.1:0-4830 GCA_041636435.1 Thermoplasmatota archaeon | reverse complement strand
GCTCGGCGAGGCGTTCCTTGGCGCGCATGTAGCTTTGGCCGGCGCGGCCTTCGAGCTTGGCGTCCCAGAACGCTTCGACATCGTCCTTGAGGTGGACGGGCAATTCACCGCAGGCTTCGACGATGATGCCGATCCAGGCGTCGCCGAGGCGGCCTTCGAGGTCCTGCCAGTCCGACACGACGTGTTGCCACGTGGCGGCACCGGCGTGGGCACTGGTGAGCATGGCGCGCAGGATGGGGCCCTCGGCTTGGGCGGCGACGCCAGCGTTGGCCAGCAGTTCCAGAATGCGCGTCACGCAGGCGGGGTCGCGGAAACTGGCCAAGGCGTAGAGGTAGCGTTCAACGTCTTGGGGACTGTAGTGGCCATTGCGGCGTGCGTCGTACGTGTCGAGGAAGACTTGCAGCGTGGCGAGGTCGCCGTTGAGGGCTTCGGCTTGCACGGCGGCGGTGGCGAGTTGGGGGTCGACTTGGTCGCCGGCGCGTTCGTTGGCGGCGATGGTGCGGGCCCGCTCCACGGCGGCGGGCTCTTGGGCCATTCCCAGGGCGCGCATGGCGGCGGCGCGGCGCTGCTTGGCGGGTTCGCTGTTGTCGTCTTTGTCGTCCCAGACGGGGCGCATGCGTTGCCCGACCCATTGGCGGTAGGTCGCCTGTTCGGGCTGGCCGTGCAATAGTCCGTCCAGCAAGCGCAGGACGCCTTGTTGGAATTCGACGATCTCGTAGTCGGTGTCGCCCAGCATGGCGTCGAGTGCTTCGACGAAGGTCTCGATGGTGCGTTCACCGGCGCGCACTTGCAGCCAGGTGTCGCGCAGCAAGCCAACCCGCTCCGCGGGGGTGAGTTCCTGCACGTGGTGCAGGGTGTCGTGGAACAAGTCGTCGTCCAATGCGACGCGGTAGAAGCCACCGTCGTCGGCGTTGGCCCAGACCCAGCGCAAGTCGCCGCTGACGTCGAGGTTCAGATCGGCGCTTTGGCCGGACATGAGGAAGCGGTGCCGGTGGACGCCGGCGTCGTCAGCGAACCGGATGACCAAGGGCACGCGCCAGATGGTCTCGTCGACGTTGGCGTCGGGACTGCTGACGGTGCGGTGCTGCGACAGACGCAGGGCACCCTCGACGCGGCGCACGGCAATGGTGGGGTGACCTGCTTGCGTGACCCAGTCGCCCATGATGCCGGCGACGTCTTCGCCGCTGGCCTTGCCCAGGTGCTTCCACAGGTCCTTGCCGTGGGCGTTGCCGAAGCGGAACGATTCCATGTAGGTGCGCAGGCCCTCACAGAACGCTTCCTGGCCGAGGTAGGATTCGAGCATGCGCATCACGGCACTGCCCTTGCCGTACGTGATGGCGTCGAACATCTCTTGGGCTTCTTCCGGCGTCTGGACCGGGTGGTAGATGGCGTGCGTGGAGGACAACGCGTCGGTGCTCAGGGCGCCGGCGGCGCGTTGACGGAACGGGACCCAGACATCGAGGCTGGGGTCCATGGCGGCGGCACACTTGTGGGCGATCCATTCAGCGAATGCTTCGTTGAGCCACAAGTCGTCCCACCACGCCATGGTGACGAGGTTGCCAAACCACATGTGGGCAAATTCGTGGGCGACGACGAGGGCGACGTGGCGGCGGTCGTCCCAGCTGGCCGTGGATTCATCCAACAAGACGAGGCTTGGGCGGAACAGGACGAGGCCGGCGTTTTCCATGGCGCCAAAGGCGAAGCTGGGCACGGCGATCTGGTCGTACTTGCCAAACGGATACTTCTGACCAAAGTAGTCCTCGTACCAACCCAGCATCCGGACGGCCAGCTCGTTGCCGTGGTCGCCGTGTTGTTCTTGGCCATTCATGGCCCAGACGCGGAAGGGCACGTCGCGCTCCACGACTTCGTTGGTGGATGCGAAGTCGCCGATGCAGCAGGCGATGAGGTAACTGCTCATGGGCCCCACCGGCGCGAAGCGGTGGGTGGTCCAGCCATCCTGGGTCTCGCTGCTTTCGGCGGCGCCGTTGGTGAGGACGGTCAGGCCTTCGGGGGCCGTGATGGTCCAGTGCCAGGTGCACTTGTACGCGGGCTCATCGAAGCATGGCAGGATGCTGCGTGCGTCGGTGGCTTCGCACTGCGTGGCGAGGCAGGAGCGGTCGCCGTCCTTGCTCAGGTACAAGCCCGCCATGTCTTGCCGCACGTCGGCCTCGTAGCGGATGCGGATGGTCTCGGAGCCGGCATGGAAGGAGCCGTGCAGTTTCAGGCGGTCGCCGTCCTCGGACCAGTCCACCAATTCCCCGTCCACGAGGATCTCCTCGATGCGGAGCGCTTCGGCATGGAGTTCGATGATCTTGCACGGTTCTTCGAGCACCACGTCGATCTCGACGTCGCCCGTGAACGTGGGTTGTTCGGGGTCGGCGCGAAGATGGATGCGCACCTGTTGGGGGCGCGCGCGGCGGGGGAGGCGGTGCTCGGACACGTCGTGCGCCAACGCTGCTGAGCATTAGGCCCATCGGCCGCGAAGAGCGGACTCAGGCGGTGCTGATTGCTTCCAGCGCTTCCCAGGCCTTGTCGACGTCGTCGACGCCGATGTAGATGCTGCCGCCGTCTTGTCCCTTGGCGGCGCCGAAACTGGTCTCGATGTTGACGCCGTGGTCGCCGAGCGCCTGCGCCACGCCGGCCAGAGCGCCGGGTTGGTTGGGCAGTTCAATCTCAATGACCTCGGTGGCCGTGAACGCGATGCCGGCGGCTTGCAGGGCACCGGCGGTGTCGGTGTCGGCACCGGTGATGATGCGCAATCCGCCCTTGCCGGCGGCGAAGGCATCGATGTTGATGCCGGCGTCGTTCATGATGCCGGCCACGCGGCCGAGGGTTCCGGGTTCGTCCGGGACATCCAGGGTGTAGAGTGTGGTGGCCACGGCACCCCGTTGCCGTTGTGGGTTTTTGAGTGGATTGGTCAGGTGGTTCAAGGGGCAAGTCCCCAGTGGGGCGTCTCGTTGCCTTCTGGGGACGACGGTTGTGCTGGGGGCCGAGTGCAGCGCTTGGCCAGGGTGGTGTCGCCCAGGGCGGCAAGCGAGGGCATTGGGCCGATGGGCGCGCTTGCCCGCACGTCACGCCAGCGTGCCGCGCACCAATCCTGCGGCCGTCGCCTTCACGGCATCCAGGTACTCGGCGGGGAGGCCCATGCGGGCGCAGATGGCCAGGAAGGACTCGAGGTAGGGACCATCGGGGGCGGCTTCTTCGGCGTCTTCCACGAACGTCATGGCGACGGCTTGGCGGCCATCAAGCTCCACCAGGACGGGCACCGGCTTGTACGAGGTGACGTAACCATCGGGCCCGTACAGACGTTCGATTTCGGCGTGGGGCAGTTGGTACACGACGCCTTGGGCGGTGCCGTCGCCGCGCAGGAGGTTGGCGTGGGGCGTGAACGTCAACCGCCATCCAGGCAACGTGGCGCGCATGGGTTGGCCGGGCTGGGCGCCGAACTTGCGCAGCACGTCGGGATCCATGTACGAGCCGTAGAAGAAGCAGGTGACATCCATGGCCCATCAGCAGGGGGCCGCTTCTTCAAGGCGTCGGGAGAAAGGACCCAGGGGAGAAGTGCAGTACAACTGTTGACCATCCGTGGGTTTCTACCCCCAATCGCTAAATGGGGGACCATCTCAGGCCAGAAACATGGCCTGGAACTACACGGTCCCTGAGAACGGTGAACCCATCACGGTGGAAGCCGACGGCTCCCTCATCGTCCCCGACCACCCCATCATCCCCTTCATCGAAGGCGACGGCACCGGCCCCGACATCTGGGCCGCCAGCCAGAAGGTCCTCGACGCCGCCGTCGAGAAGGCCTACGGCGGCAAGCGCTCCATCGCCTGGATGGAAGTGCTGGCCGGCGAGAAGGCGTTCAACGAGACCGGCGAGTGGCTCCCCGAAGCGACCCTCGAAGGCATCCGCGAATACAAGGTCGCCATCAAGGGCCCCCTGACCACGCCCGTGGGCGGCGGCATCCGCAGCCTGAACGTGGCCCTGCGCCAGATCCTCGATCTGTACACGTGCCTGCGCCCCGTCAAGTACTACGCGGGTGTCCCCAGCCCCGTCCACAACCCCGAGCGCCACGACTGGGTGATCTTCCGTGAGAACAGCGAAGACATCTACGCCGGCGTCGAGTTCGAAGCCGGCAGCGCCGAGCAGAAGAAGCTCCTGGCGTTCCTGCAAGACGAGATGGGCGTCAACAAGATCCGCTTCCCCGAGACCAGCGGTCTTGGCATCAAGCCCGTGAGCAAGGAAGGCACCTACCGCCTCGTGCGCGCCGCCATCCAGTACGCCATCGACCACGACCGCGACAGCGTCACCCTGGTCCACAAGGGCAACATCATGAAGTTCACCGAGGGTGGCTTCCGCGACTGGGGCTACCAGCTGGCCAAGGAAGAGTTCGGCGCGGTCGAGCTCGACGGCGGCCCCTGGTGCACCTTCGAGAACCCCAAGACGGGCAAGACGATCACGATCAAGGACGTCATCGCCGACGCGATGCTGCAGCAGATCCTGACCCGCCCCGCCGAGTACGGCGTCGTGGCCACCATGAACCTGAACGGCGACTACCTGAGCGACGCCCTGGCCGCCTGCGTTGGCGGCATCGGCATCGCTCCCGGTGCCAACATCAACTACATGTCGGGCCACGCCATCTTCGAGGCGACCCACGGCACCGCGCCCAAGTACGCTGGCCAGGACAAGGTCAACCCCGGCTCCGTCATCCTCTCCGGCGTCATGATGCTGCAGCACATGGGCTGGCACGAGGCCGCCGACCTAATCCAGCAGGGTCTGGCCGCCAGCATCAGCCAGAAGCGCGTCACGTACGACTTCGAGCGCATGATG
>JBFKTF010000145.1:0-4901 GCA_041636435.1 Thermoplasmatota archaeon | reverse complement strand
GCGAGGTGGATTGGCGCATCGTGGTGCCATTGGTGCAGCACGAAGAGCCCACGGAGAACGTCCACGCCGAAGTGGTGACCAGCCCCTTGTTCGAGGCCCGCGTGGCGTCCATGGCGAAGGAGAACTTGGCCATGCAGGAAGCGCTGGAGGCGGGCGACTTGTCCCGCATCGGTGCCTTGGCGGAGCGTGACACCATGTCGTTGCATGCCGTGACCATGACCGGCGACCGGGGCCACTTGACGTGGCAACCCGCCACCGTGGCCGTCATGCAGACCGTCAAGCGCCTACGCAGCGAAGGGGTGCCGGTGTGGTTCAGCATCGACACCGGCGCCACGGCGTACCTGAACACGGACAGCGCCCACGAACAACAAGTGGCGGACGCGGTGCGTGGCATCGAGGGCGTGGCGGACGTGTTGCACTTGGAAGTGGGCGGCCCGGCCCACCTCGTCGACGATCACCTCTTCTGACGCAGTGCCAAGGCCACCAGGGCCAGCACCGCAATGCCGAGGGGCAGCGGGCTCTTCTTGCCGCCTTCGTCGGGCAACGCGTTGACGGCCATGGAGACCTGTTCGGTGACTGGCTCGTAGGTCCCGGTCGGGTCCGTGGCCGTGATGGTCAAGAAATGGATGTTCGGGGAATCGGCCAGGAACGTGTGCGCGTACGTGCCGTTGCCCGCAGCGGCCATCGGCCCACTGTAGACGGTGACGCTCGGTTCGTCGTCGCCGGCCCGCGTGATGCGCAATTGCACGTCGAGGCCGTCCAGGCCCAGGCCGCCGAGGTTCTCATGGGCCGCCACGGTGACCGTGACGTTCTCCCCCTCGGTGACGGCGGCTGCGGTCACACTCAGCGTCATGAAGCGGGGAAGCGTCGTCTGGGGATCCAAGGTGACGCCCGCGGGGACATCAAACCACAGCAGGACGTCTTGGTCCAGCTCCGTGCCTTCCCCGCCCTTCTTCTGGGTGTCCGTGGCGGCCAGCTCCTTGCTGAGTTCGAAGTCGTGGTCGATGCGGGTGCTGGTCAGGAAGACCTTGCTGCTATCGGCGGTCACCCAGAGCTCGAGGATGCGACTCTGTTGTGGCAGGTCGACGAGGCTGCTGGTCTCGATGTTCCAGAAATCCGGCGTGGGGCCCTTGGCCTCGATGCGGTGCTTGTGCGTGTGGCCACCAATCCAGCCCATGACGTGGTCGCGCTCGGCCAGGTCGGCCAGGATGGTGTCCGTGGCGACAAAGCCTGCTTGGCCGACGTTCTGGGGACAACCGTCGGGACCGCAACGGCTCTCGGCCTGGTTGTCCCACATGCTGTTGATGGTGTGGTGGCTGACGAGGAAGATGAGTTCGTTGGGGTGGGCATCGATGGTGTCCAGCATCCATTGGTACTGGGCCGGGTCGATGGCGCCCTCACTGAGGCCGCCCACGACGTCGTAGCCGGCCGTGCCTTCGGGGTCCACGTTGCTGCCGCCTTCGCTGGTCGTGGCGGGGTCGTCGTTGATGGTGTCCAGGACAACGAAGCGGATGCCGCGGGTGCCGAACGTGTAGTATCCGTTGTTGTCGGGGTCGCTGTCGCATAGGCGCTCGCCAGCGTATGCAAAGCCGTGGCCGAGGTCGTCGACGACGCTGCCCATGGCGACGCCCCCGACGCAGCTCTTGCCGGTGGCAAAGTGCATGTCGATGAATTCTGGCTGGCTCAGGAAGTGGCGACCAAATTGCGCCGCGAGTTCCCGGAAGCTGGGCTGCGGCGCCACGTTGCCTTGGATGAGGCCGTCGTGGTTGCCAAACGCCACCAGCCATGGAAGGCCTGGATCCAGCCCCGTCGGGCGGAAGCCTTCGGGCAGGTGCGTGCAGGTGTCCTCCACGTCGTTGCCTTCGTCCTCCACCGATTCCGATTGGCCATCCGGCAAGCACTCGGTGCCCGTGACCGGGCCCACCGTGGTGTAGCTGCCTTCCCAGTTGTCGATGAAACGCATCAGTTCGTTCTCGAGCTGGTTGTCGATGTTGTCGCCCGTGTTGATGACGAACGCCAACTCGTCCTGGGCGTGCACTTGGTTGATGGCGCGGATGATGGCGTCCAGGACCTCGTCCGTGTACTCCTCCTGGGGCCGCGATGCGCCGCTGCTGATGCCACTGCCATAGAAGATGTCGTCACCGGGGTCCACGCGGATGGGCGGCGGGGCATCGTCGTCGATGATGTGCGCATCGCTGACTTGCACGAAGCGCAGGACGCGCAGGGCACCGTCCAGGCCCCCCGCGGACGCGATGTCTTCCCGGTGCTCGAGGGCGCTCCAATCCGGGGCCTCGGTGGGCTGGAATTGTGCCGTGGCAGGGCCAATCATCAGGAGAGCCAGCAGCAAAGCGGGCAAACGCATGCCAATGCGATTGGGCCGGCCCACTTGAGCCGATTGGTGGGTTCGCTGGGGCGCAGCGACCGACGCCTCGGACTGTCAATGGTCATATACCGCTCCGGGAGTGGCTTGTTTGGTGTCGGTTGACACCAGGACTGCCCATGCAACCCGCGCGTGTCATCGAAAGTATCCTGCTCGCATTGACTGTCGTGTTCGGCCTCGTGCTGATGTTCTCGCCTCTAGGAGCATCCTGGGTTGATACGGCCGACGGGCGCGACACGGAGACGTTCTCCATGTTCAGCAAGGAGCGCGAGAGCACCGACCGCGGCGAAGCCGCGACCGGTGACGGCACCTCCATCCAATACCTCGACGGCGCCTTCGATGGCCGCGGTGGCAGCACCTACCTGCGCCTCATGGGCCCCGCCATGGCCGTCGGCGTCTTCCTGACGCTGATTGCATTCATCCTCACCGTCATTCCCGCCACCAGCGACAGCGTCGCCGGCGGCTTGCTGGCCGTTCCCGGTGCCATTCTGGCGGTCATGAGCATCGTCATGGTGGTCCTCGGCACCAGCATGGCTGCGGCCGATTTGCTGCCAGGCGCTCCACAGGTGGACTTCTTCGAGTTCCCGACCGCCATCGCCGTGATGTTGCTCATTACGGCCACCATCGGTGCGGGCATGGGCGTCGTGCCGACCCGCAACGTCACCACCGTCGAGGAGCACGTCTACACGCCCGCCGGCGCCAGTGGCTGGGTCGCGGGCCGCAACCTGCGCTGCCCCGAATGCAGCACGGTCGTCACGGCCGGCTACGGTGTGGTGCCGATTTGCCCCACCTGCGGCTTCGGCAGCGACTACGATGGCCCGGCCAGTCCGCCGGTGCCCGTCACGCCCGTCGGCCAGTAATCAGGCCAAGCGCTGGTCTTCGACCAGCATGCAACGGTCCACCACGACCTCCAGCTCCGCCTCCAAGGCGCGCTGGATGGCTTGGTCGTGGACGACGCCCAGCTGCAGCCACAGCCACGTCGTGCCACTCTCGATGGCCTCTTCGACGATGGGCGGCAAGTGCTCTGGGCTGCGAAACACATCCACGATGTCTGGTGGCGCACCCCAATGGGCCACGGCGGCCTTCAAATCCGGGACCGTGGGGGTGCCATCCACTTCGGGCGCCACGGGGTTGACGGGCAAGACGTCGTGGCCGCGACCCTTGAGGTGGCGGAAGATGCGGTGGCTGGCGCGATCCGAATTTGGGGAGGCCCCCAACACGGCGATGCGGCGGGGCTTGTGTAGCAGGGCACGCAAGGCGTCGTCGTCGTTGGTTCGGTCCATGCGTTCCTGATGGAGGCCCTCGTTGATGAACCGCTTGGTGTCGGCGGACGCCGATTGGCCAAGGGGCCCAGGGACGGCGTGCGCGCGGGACCAGCCCCCGTCATTCAAGAACCCCCTCGGAATGGAGCCGCCAATGGATGCAAAGACCAAGCTGATGGTGTTCCCCCGCAATGTCCTCATCGGGCGCGACGCCATCGACTCCTTGGGCAGCATCGCCGCCGACCTCGACCCGGCCCAGGACGCCGTCGTCGTGGTCGACAAGATGACCAAGCAACTCATCGGCGACCGCGTGCAAGAGAGCCTCGCCAACGAAGGCTTCCGGGCGCACTTCTACGAATCCTCGGGTCCCACGATGGAGTCCGTCACGGCCGCAGCCAAGTTGGGCAAGAAGGTCGGTGCCGGCTTCTACGTGGGCGCCGGCGGTGGCAGCGTCATCGACGTGGCCAAACTCGCCGCATTCCAACACGGGCCCGGCTTCATTTCCGTGCCCACCAGCGCCAGCCACGACGGCATTTGCTCCGGCCGCGCCAGCATCAAGGAACTGCAAGGCAGCACCAGCAAGGAAGCCAAGCCCCCGGCCGCCATCGTGGCCGACACCAAGGTCATCTCCAAGGCCCCCCACCGCATGCTCGTGGCGGGCTGCGCCGACGTGATCAGCAACCGCTCCGCGGTGCTGGACTGGGAATTGGCCCACCGCCTCAAGGCCGAAGAGTACAGCACCTTCGCCGCCGTCCTGGCCGAATCCGGCGCGGACCTGATCTTGCGCAACGTGGACGCCATCCACCCCGGCCTCGAAGAATCCGCGTGGTTGGCCGTCAAGTCCCTCATCGTCTCCGGTGTCAGCATGGCCGTGGCCGGCAGCAGCCGACCCGCCTCCGGCTCCGAGCACTTGTTCAGCCACGCCCTGGACCGCATCGTGCCCGGCAAGGCGATGCACGGGGAACAAGTCGGCGTGGGCACCATCATCATGATGCACCTGCACGGCGGCGACTGGCGCGAAGTCCGCGACGCCCTGAAGACCCTCGGCGCGCCCGTGACGGCCAAGGAACTGGGCATCCCGAAGGGCGCCATCCTGGAAGCCCTCACCACGTGCCACACCCTGCGCCCCGAGCGCTACACCATCCTGGGCGAATCGGGCCTGACCCAGGACGCGGCGCTCAAGGCGTGCAAGCACACCGGCGTGTTGTGAGCAAGGCTAAGACAGGGACCCAAGTCGGCGGCTCGTGGAAGGCCTGACG
>JBFKTF010000144.1:0-5103 GCA_041636435.1 Thermoplasmatota archaeon | reverse complement strand
GTGAAGTTCAGGCCAACGTCTCGACGTCGAAGAAACGCTGCTCGACCCCGAATCGTTGCTGCAGCCAGGCGCCCAGCCGCTGCACCCCCAGGCGTTCCGTCAGGTAGTGGCCCCCGGCGACGAAGTGGATGCCCGCTTCCACGGCGAGGCTGTGGGCTGGTTCCGTCACTTCGCCCGTGACGTACACGTCGAGGCCCATGTCGATGGCGTCCTGGATCTGGTAGGGGGCGGCGCCGGAGATGAAGCCGATGCGTTGCACGTCGTCGGGGCCTTCGGGCCACACGTGGAACGGGCCCGTGTCCACGTCGCAGCCGCGGCGCAGGGTCTCCTCGAATTCGGCGACCCATGGACGGAAGGAGCGGGCTTCGGGGAGGGTGCCGACGATGCCGATGGTTTGGCCCTTGTAGCCGAAGGCCGGCTCGGCCTGCTGGCATCCGGCGGCGTCGGCGAGGGCGGCGTTGTTGCCCAGCGTGGGGTGGGCGTCGAGGGGGAGGTGGTAGGTCAGCACGTTCAGGTCGGCGGCCAGGATGCTGGCGAGTCGCCGGCGCCGGATGCCGCGCACGTGGTGGGGTTGGTTGTGCCAGAGGAGCCCGTGGTGGGTCAGCAACGCGTCGGCGCCCCAATCGTTGGCGGCGTCGATGGTGGCTTGGTTGACGCTGACGGCGGTGGCGACTTTGTGGATGGTGTCGCGGCCTTCGATTTGGAGGCCGTTTTCTTGCCCGTCGGCGTAGTCCCCGATGCGCAGTTCGGCGTCCAGGGCGGCGACCAGTTCATCCCGCGAGGCCATGCAGGTCCACCTCGATGGCGATGGTCGCGGCACCCAATCCGAAGGCGACGATGGTGTCGGGGTGCAGCTCCCCGAAGTGGCCCACGTCGCGGCCATCCAGGCAGATGCGCCCGGTGCGGCCAGGGATGAAGCCGGGAATGTCGGCGGGCTCCAAGATGGCGTCGAGTCGGAGGTCCCGAACGAGTGCCTCGACGATGCCTTTGGCTTCGCTGAAGCCGACCTTGGCGGCGGTCTCGACGATGCCGAGGCGGAGGCGGTTGCGCCATTGTCCGTCGACTTCGAGGACCACTTCGCCGGTTTCGAAGATGCGTTGGGGCAGGGGGCGGTGGCGGTTGGCGGCCAAGACCCCGAGGAGACTCGGGACGATGCGTTGGCGCAGGAGGGTCTGGTCTTCGAGGACGCTGTTGGCAACACGGGCTGCGGCCGCCGGTGCTTGGCCCCACTTGGTCCATTGGTCGGCGTCGTTGCTGAGCGTGAGGGTGCGTGCTTCGGACCAGCCAAGGCCCGTGAGGATGCGGCGCACGTCGTCCTGCAGTTCTTGCGTTGGCAGGCCACCGCCGAAGGTGATGGCCTCGGGGAGGCTGCCCGGGAAGTGTTCGAAGCCGTGGCCAATGGCGACGTCCTCGATGAGGTCCACGGGGTGGAGGATGTCCATGCGCCAGGCGGGCGTCTGGATGAGGATCTTGTTGTCGAACGCTTCGGCGTCGTGGCCCATTTTGGCCAGCGATGCGGCGATGGCGGGACCGTCCAGATCGATGCCCAGCAACTTGCGGACGTCATCGGCGTGCAGCACGTGTTCGCTGGGCTTCAAGTCGGGGCAGCTCCAGGTGCCGCTGGCGTCGTGGACGGTGACGGATTCAATGGTGCCACCGCGGTCGGCGAAGCCAGTGGCCAACAGAGCGATGGTGGCGCGGACGCTGTGGGGGTCGGTGCCGGTGACGTCGATGAGGAGGTCCTTGGTGGCGGTGGTGACGGTGGTCTTGGCGGCGTTGATGACGGGGGGCAGGCTGAGGACGTCACCGTGCCCATCCAGGAACACCGGGTATTGGCCGTCCGGCAAGAGGTGGGCGTATTCCTTGCCCTTGTCGTGTTCGGCCATGATGCGGGCCGGGGTCGCTTCCTCGGTCCAAGCCAGGGGGACGAAGGGCTTCTCGTCGGGGCCGACGCAGGTGTAAGTGAACGGGCCTTGGATGCCGTTGGCGTCGTGGATGCCGATGGCAATCTTGCGCCGCTTGCGGCCGGGGGCGAGGCAGAATTTCTCTTGGGCCTGGATGATGAGTTCCAGGTATTCGTCGTCGATGTCGACGCCGCGCACGAAGCACAAGCCGGCGTAGGGACGCACCGCGGCGACGCTCTCGTCGACGCTGAGTTCGTGGACGCCCTCGGCGACCTCGTACTTGGGCATGCCCGGGCGGTCGCCCAGGAAGGCGGCCAATGCGCGGCCCGTACCTTCCAAGGTCAACAGGTCGGGGCGGTCGGGGAACCATTCGATGGTGATGTCGTCGCCTTCGACCTTGTCTAGGTCGCCCCCAATCATGGGCATGCGCTCGGTGAGCTGGTCCATGGGGATGTCCTGGCCAATCTGTTGGCACAGGTCTTGACGCCGGAACGTGACGACGGGCACGCGCTGGCCAGAGGGGCTCGATGAAAGGGGTTTCCGGAGCAATGCCCGGATGCGCTTGCCACCCCCACTGCTTATCGCCTCCCTGCGGCTGCATTGGCTGTGGCCGATTGGAGCGGATTCCACCGCCATGACCGCGACGAGCGCATTCGCCGCGTCAGCACCCACGGGCACTTCACGCCACAGGACGAGGCTGCCTTGGACGGTGGATTGGACCTGGATGCCGCCGAGGGCCTGATTGAGAACGTCATCGGCCGCTTCGTCGTGCCATTGGGTGTCGCCGTGGGCTTTGTCATCGACGGCCAAGAGACCGTGGTCCCCATGGCCGTGGAGGAGTCCTCGGTCGTCGCCGCCGCCAGCCATGGTGCCAAGATTGCGGCCGCCGGCGGCGGGTTCCGCACCCACGTCGACCCCAGCATCACCATTGGCCAGATCGAAGTCCGCGACATCGTGGACTTCCATGCCGCCGAACGCCGCGTGGCCTTGGCCAAGGACCGCTGGATTCGTTTCCTCAACGACCGCATCCCCCGCATGGTGGCCCGCGGTGGCGGCGTGCGCGAGATTGTCGTGCGCCAGGTGCCCGGCCGCCGCGCCGTGGTGCACTTGCATGTGGATTGCCGGGACGCCATGGGCGCCAACCTCGTCAACGAACTTTGCGAGGCGCTGGCACCGGAACTGACGGAGACACTGCAGGGATCACCGGGACTGCGCATCCTAAGCAACCTCGCCACCAACCGCTTGGCTCGGGCCACGTTCAGCACCCCGGTGAAGGCGGTGGGCGGCATGGCCGTGGCGGAGGGCATCCTGAGCGCCAACGAGTTCGCCATGGCCGACCCATACCGGGCAGCGACCCACAACAAGGGCATCATGAACGGCATCGACCCCGTGGCCCTCGCGACGGGCAACGATTGGCGCGCCATCGAGGCGGGGGCGCATGCCTTTGCGGCGACGAGCGGCCGCTACGCGCCCTTGACCGCGTACCGCTTGGACGGCGAGTTCCTGACGGGCGAAATCCGTTTGCCCATTTCCGTGGGCACCGTGGGGGGCGTGACGGCGCTGCACCCGACGGCGCGGGCCTGCATGAAGATCCTTGGCAACCCGGATGCCCGTCGCTTGGCGGGCATCATGGCCGCGGTCGGCCTGGCCCAGAACCTTTCGGCCCTGAAGGCGCTCTCCACGGAGGGCATCCAGCGCGGCCACATGTCGTTGCATGCCAGCAACATCGCCATGCAAGCGGGCTTGAAGGGCAAGGAGGCGCGCCGCGTGGCGGACGCCATGACGGAGACCGGCCGGGTCAGCGTCGCCGAAGCCAAACGGCTCAGCAAAGAGTAGACATATCCACCGTCCGCACGGTTCGTTCGATTCGGATACCAGAGGGTCCTTATCCCACGGCGAAGCTTCCCACACGTGTCGAAGCTCGCCCGGCTCCTACGGGAACGGATGCGCATGCTGCGCGAGGACGCCTCCGCCGTCGCCAAAGTGGTGGAGGAGGCATTCCAAGGGCGCAGCGAGCTCGACGACGACCAATTGGACCCCGAGCTGCGCCAGGTGTTCTACGATTTGCAGGACGAACACATCCTGCAAGTGCGCCGCGCGGAATACGAGAAGGACGGCCAACGCCTGCGGGGCTACTTCTGGAGCATCGACGAAGCTCCCCGCATGGACCGCTGGGCACCGGGCGTCGAACAAGACCCCGACCAAGCGGTGTACGAGCAGTTGGCGGACGTGGCTTGGTCCCGTCGGCGACCGCCCGTTTAGTTGGGCCCACGGGGTGGGCGAGGTGGCCGTTGGGCTTCCGCGCGGAGCCGACGCTTGTAGGCTTCCTGCTCCTTGACCAAGCGGGCGCGTGCATCGCGGCGCCGGGCATCCCGCCGGGCTCCCTGCACGAGGCTGCGCCATCCGACGAACGCCACGGCCAAGCTGAACATGCTGGCCAGCACCAGGAACGCCATCAAGCCGGGCTCTGCGGCGCCGTCGAAAATCAACACCGGGCTGAGTGCCTCGGGACGGAAGCCGGTGAGCGCCA
Organism: Thermoplasmatota archaeon; assembly: GCA_041636435.1. Classification (GTDB taxonomy): domain Archaea; phylum Thermoplasmatota; class E2; order JACPAO01; family JAHFTW01; genus JBFGSX01. The sequence continues at coordinate 669 of JBFKTF010000144.1, read as the reverse complement.
AGATGGTGTAGGGAACCGTGAGCAGGCTCGCGATGAGACCGAACACGGTCACTCCGACAAAGACCCGGCTGGGCACCGCCACGACCAGTTGTGGGTTTGGGGCAACTAAGCAGCTTCGGTGTTCTTCGCGCCAAGCGACGGATCGTCGCGCCACCAAGCCCAAGCAATGAATGCAGCCAGAAGCCAGCCCCACGCCAACCACACCTCGCCATGCGCGAGGTACTCGTCGGTGCTGAGTTCGCCGGCCGCTCCGATGCAATGCAACAGCAAGGTCAACGCGACGCCACCGACCGCGGCGCGGCGCAGGAAGTTGTGTCGCCAGAACATGGAGGCCAGACCCACCAGGGACGTGGCGGCCAATATCACCCCGGCGGCGTAGATTCCCCAATTGGCGTCCTTTCCAAGGTAGAAGTTGTCCCACCATGGGTGCCAGTTGCCCGTTGGGTGGGCTTCGCTGCTGCGCATCCAAGCCATGAACGTCATCGGGGTGTCAAATGGTTCCCCGGGCTCCCCGAAGTACGTGTTGGCCGGATCAATGGTCACGTGGGTCTGCAACAATGGCGCGGCGTGCAGTGCCAGAATGGCGAGACCAGCAGCAATCCATTGGGGCGACATGCCGCGACGCCAGGCGAGTCGGCAAATGAGAGCCAGGCAAGCAAGGAGCGCGAC
>JBFKTF010000143.1:0-5124 GCA_041636435.1 Thermoplasmatota archaeon | reverse complement strand
GTGGGCATGACGGCGGCGTTGCCATACACCGTGCTGGTGCTGGTGAACGCCATGTGGCCCACGCCGTTGCGGCGCATCCCTTCCAGAACGGCCCACGTCATGCCGACGTTCAGGTCGTAGTGGGCGTTGGGGTCCGTGGCGCCCGTGCGGACTTCGGGGTTGGCGGCCAAGTGCCAGACCGAGTCGACGCCTTGCATGGCGTGGTCGAGGGTGTCGGCGTCGCGGGCGTCGCCTTCGATGAAGGTGATGTTGTCCCAGACTTGCTCCAGGAACGCTTCGTTGCCGCTGCTCAGGTCGTCGAGGACGACGACGTGGGCTCCCGCGGCGACGAGGGCGTCGACGGTGTGGCTTCCAATGAAGCCGGCGCCGCCGGTGACGAGGATCTTCTTTCCCTTGGGGTCCATGGTGGCTCCTATGCTTTGACGACGAAGGCGCGGTGTTCCTTCTCGAAGGGGTGCAAGTCGGCTTCCGAGACAATCTGGACGCCGGCTTGTTGTAGGCGCTGGCGCACCTCGCCGTAGATTTGGTCCAGTGGCTTGGCGACGTCGATGCTGCGGGCCTTGACGAACAAGAAGCCGTGGCCGCCCTTGCGCAGGAACGGCATGTTGCGCAGGAAGATGTCGACTTGGTGGCGTTGCGCCACGTCTTGGATCAGCGTGCCGACGCGTTGGTCGATGTACGGGGCGTAGCGCTCGGGCTTGCCGGCGTCGTCCAGGATGGGGATGACGTTCTGGCGGGGCTCGATGTTGTAGAGCAAGTCCCGCGTGGAGCGGGGGGAGAACTCGACGGCGTAGACGACGGCCGGGTCGCGCAGGATGTCGCTGACGTGGCTGACGGTGGTGCCGCTGCTGGCACCCAGGTACAGGACGTCGGCCTCGGGGTCAATCCACTTGGCGCGGCGGTCGACGCTGGCCAGGGCGGCCATCTTGGAGCGGTGGGGCGACCATTGGCGATATTCCTTGCCTTGGCGTTCCCGCAGGCGCTCCCCGTAGACCTTGGTGCCGGGGACGCGGTTCTTGGACCAGAACAGGCCGCGGTCCTCGAAGAGGCCGGGCAGGACGGGCTTCATTGTTTGCCTCCTGGTGGACGGGCGGGTCCGCCACTGAACTTGTTCTTCTTCTTGGGCTTGAACGGTTTGCCGCCCTGCCCACCCGAGCCACCGGGTTTGCCGCCGTATCCGCCCGGTTTTCCGCCACGACGCGGGCCGTCGCGGTTGTCGCGGCCACCGTCACGGCGGGGTCCGTCGCGGCGGGGTCCGTCGCGGCGCGGGCCGCCTGGGCCTCGTCCGCCGGGTCCACGGCTCGGGCCGCGTCCGCCTTGGCCACCGGAGCGACCCTGGGGACGCTTGGGGGGCTGGCTGCGGGTGCGCTTGATGCGGGCGATGTCCGCGTCCAGGCGCTCCTTCAATTCGGTGCGGATGTCGTTGCCGGTGAAGGCGTCGGCCTTGGCGGCCAGGGCAATCTGCAGGCTCATCGCCTTGGCGATGGCGCCGCGTTGCCAGGGTGCCGCTTGGTGGACGTGGGGGTGTTGGAACAGGACGCCGTGCTTCGGGGGCTTGGTGCCTTCCTTGATGTGGCGGAACAGCGCCGTCTCGGCGCCGTAGAGTTGTACCGTGCCCGTGGGGACCGTGGCGAGTTTCTGGACGCTGCCCGACAGGGCGATGAGGCGGGCGCCGATGACGGGGCCAGCGATGGCGGCGACGTTGGGCGCGACGATTTCCATCAGCTCCGTGACGCGGCGCTCCAGGGCTTCCCAGGAGTCGTGGACGGCGCGCAGGGCTTGGGCAAAGCCTTGCAGGACGGCCATGTCGGCCGGGTCGAGGTCGCTGCCGACGCCGGTGACGATGCCGTTGACGGCGGCCATGACGCCTTCGCGGTCGCCGTGCTCGGCCACCAGGCGGGCCAATTGGGCTGAGTCTGTGATGCTGCGCGTCGCTTCGGGGGCGTGCAGGGCATACCATTCCCGGAGGCGTTCCACGAGCAGGTTGGCGGTGCGGACCAGGTCGTCGATGGCGCGGACCTCTTCGGCCAAGATGCGGTCCTTCTCGCCGTGGCGTTCATGCAGTTGCCTGCGGGCCCGCACGATGGCGGCGCGGTGCAGCAACCCGCGGTCGGCTCCGGCCAAGTCGCGTGGCTCGGTGTCCAGGCGCGTCGCCGTGTCGGCGAGCTTGTCCAGGTGGTCGGCGATGGCTTCGGGGTCGGTCCCAGCGTCGATCCACAGAGGTCGGGCCACGTCCCGGTGGACACGGCCGGCGCTTTAAGCGCCTTGCAGGGAGTCGATGCCGGCCGCGTCCATGGCGGCCAGCAGTTCCGCCTGCATCCGGCGGGCCATCTGGGGGCCTCGGTAGATGAAGCCGGTGTAGACTTGCACGAGGCTGGCGCCGGCTTGGATCATGGCCAAGGCGTCGCTGCCGGTGCGGATGCCACCGACACCGATGACCGGCACGTCGATCTTCTTGCAGAGGGCCGAGACCGCTTGCACGGCGCGTTCGTGGAGGGGCGCACCGCTCAGGCCTCCGGGGTGGTCCTGGATGCCGTCGGGGCGGGCGCGGGTGGTGTTGGTGGCGATGATGCCGTCGGCGCCGGCGTCGATGGCGGCCTTGGCCACGGCCACGAGTTCCTTGTCGGGTGCGTCGGGGTGGAGCTTGAGCAGCAAGGGCTGGTTGTGGCCTTCGTCCATCGCTTCGCGCAGGGTCCCAACGAATTGGCCGATGGCCTTGGGGTCTTGCAGTTCGCGCAGTCCGGGGGTGTTGGGGCTGCTGATGTTGAGGGCCACGTAGTCGGCCGTCGCCTCGCGCGCCATTTGGGTCAGGGCCGCCAGGGATTCGTCGCGAGGCCAGTCCTTGTTGGGGCCGATGTTGAGGCCCACCGGGCCCGTGGGGGCGACGCGGTGCAGGCGTTGCTGGACGATGTCCCAGCCGGGGCCGGGGAAGCCCATGCTGTTGATGAGTGCCTCATGCTCGGGGACGCGGTGGATGCGGGGCTTGGGGTTGCCGGGTTGCGCCACGGGCGTCACGGTGCCCACTTCCACGTGCCCAAAGCCCAGGGCCAGCAGGGCATTGTAGGTGGTGGCTTCCTTGTCGAAGCCGGCGGCGATGCCGAATGGGTTGGCGAAGTCGATGCCCAGCACTTCGGTCCGGAGACGGGGGTCGCTGGCGGGGGCTTGCAGGGCCGCGCGCAGGGGCCCGGCGCGTTGGGCTCCACGCAGGAAGGCGTTGGCCATGTGGTGCGCCCGCTCGGGATCCATCTGGAACAACAGCCGCTTCAAGGCACCGTACACGGAGCCGTCGAGTCGGGCCTCGGTCTTGAACGGGTCGGGTCGCATCGTGCCCATTTATGGCCTCAGAGCCATCCTCGGGCATGGTCCAGTGTGCGGCCCTGAAGGCAGATGGCACGAAGTGCAAGAGCCACGCGAAGGAGCGCAGCAAGTACTGCGCGAGCCACAAGGGCTGGCGCCCAACGGGCCGCGCCAAGAAGGTCTTGGAGGGCCTCAAGAAGGCCCGGGCGATGAAGGACGTCCGCAAGCGCGCGGCCACCGCCAAGGGCGGCAAGGGACCCATCCGGAACCGGCCGGCCGCCGTGAAGGTGATGGGCGACAAGAAGCAGTGTGCCGCGTTGACGCAGTCCGGCGCGCAGTGCAAGCGCCTGCCCCGTGAGGGAAGCAAGTATTGCACCAGCCACAAGGGCTACCGGCCCAAGCGGACGTAGTCACACCGTGATGCGCCGCGGGTTGCGGCCACTGGCCAACGCGGTGAGCCAAGCCTCCGCTTCTTGCCAGCGCTTGAAGCGGCGTTCCGCTTGCTTGAACTCCTTGGGGTGGACGATGCGTTTGCCCGTGGAGCCCAAGCGGGGCGGAATGACGATGTGCAGCAACTCGTGGTAGACGACGTAATCCAAGACGAACTCCGGAACGTCGGGGTCGTCGAGGGTTTTGCTGATGACGATGGCGCCGTGGTCGGCGTCGTGGTGCCCGAAGCGGCGCCGGCTGCGGGTCTTGGACCAACTCAACGTCGGAGCCTCGGGGAGCCGGATGTCGTGGTCCAGGACGACGCGCATGAAGGATTCCAACAAGCTGCGGTGGTCGCCCACGGGGTCGATGTGCTTGCGGCCCCGCGCTTGGCGGCTCTCGCTGCGCCTGGCGGCGACCTTGTCCTGCTCGATGTGCTCCTGGTATGCACGAAGCGCCTCGCCATCGATGCGGGACTCGGGGGCTCCCAAGACGCGGGCCACCAGCAGTTGCATCAGGCCCCGCAGGACCAGGTCGGGGGCGTCTTGCAAGTGGTCGCTGATGCGCAAGCGAATCTGCCGCTCGCGGATGCGGATCGTGGACTTGGTGGAGGCATACGGGTAGAACGCCACGTGCGGCGTGCGCCCCGGGCGGGTGCCCGTGACGTGGACGTGGGCCGCTTCCAACATGGGCACGAGTGCGTCGGCGCGGAGCTCCACGCATGGACACGCCCGGCCCCGCATTTATGCGGATGGATGCAGGTCAGCCGCAGAGCCGCTTCTCGAGGACCATCTCGAATACGTCGCGCAGCATGCGCAATCGGTCCAGCTGATCCGGGGCGGGCTCTTGCCCTTGGGGGTCGAACGTGCACAGGGTTCCAAGGGGCTGACCCTCGGGGGCGCGGACCACGGCGCCAGCGTAGAATCGGATGCCACCTTCTGGCGTGACGAAGGGGTTCTTTTGGAAGCGTTCGTCTTGGGACGCGTCGGGGACGACGAGCATGTCGGCCTGCTGGATGGCGGTCGTGCAGAACACGGTGTCGCGAGGTGCCGGGCCGCCGTCGTAGCCTGCGCGGCCAATGGGCGTCTGCGTGGTGTCGTCGACGAGGCTCACGATGGCCATGGAGGTGCCCATGACGCTGCGCACGGCTTCGGCAAAGGCATCCAATGCTGCGTCGCCGGCCATGGCGTCGTGGGCAGCTCGCACCAGTTCGGGCCGTCCGTCGGCGTCCAGCTCAGACATGGTCGCGCTCCGATTCAACCAACCGCAGCAAGCTTTGGCGGCGCGCATGGAGCAACGCTTCGACGGCGTCGCGGAGCCCGCGCAAGCGTTGCACATCCTCCTCTTCGAACGGACCAGGTTCGCGGCGGATGGCGCAGACTGTGCCAAGGGGTAGAC
>JBFKTF010000142.1:0-5161 GCA_041636435.1 Thermoplasmatota archaeon | reverse complement strand
CGGTGCATGCGTCGGTCCATGCCCAAATGGGCGGAGTCAAGGGAAGAGGGGAAGAGGAATGCCCGAGGGGCTTAGGCCGTGACCAGGTTCTCGGTCTTCTCGTCGCTAAAACCCAGGCAGCAGGTCTCCAGCAACAGGCGGGCGACCACGTAGGGGTCGGCGTTGGCGCTGGGGCGGCGGTCTTCGAGGTAACCGTAGCCTTGCTGGGCGGTGGCGAGGGGGATGCGGATGCTGGATCCGCGGTCGCTGACGCCGTAGCTGAACTTGTCGATGCTCTGGGTCTCGTGCAGACCGGTCAGGCGCTCGTGGTTCTCGGCACCGTAGTTGTTGATGTGGGTCTGGTGGCGCTTGCCGAGGGCCTCGCAGGCGTCCTCGATGACCTTCATGCCACCTTCGGTGCGCATGGCGGCGGTGCTGAAGTTGGTGTGCATGCCGGCGCCGTTCCAGTCGCCCTTGACGGGCTTGGGGTGGACGGTGGCGCTGACGCCGAAGTCCTCACCGATGCGGTACAGGAGGTAGCGGCCAATCCAGGTTTGGTCGGTGGCTTCCAGGGCGCTCTTGCCCATGACTTGGAATTCCCACTGGCCGGGCATGACTTCGGCGTTGATGCCGGTCAGGCCGAGGCCGGCGGCGACGCAGGCTTCCATGTGGGCTTCGACGATGTCGCGGCCAAACACTTCGTCGGCACCGACGCCGCAGTAGTAGGGGCCCTGGGGGGCGGGGAAGCCGTTGTCGGGCCAGCCGAGGGGCTTCATGCCGTCGAACAGGGTGTATTCCTGCTCGAAGCCGAACCAGGGTTCGACGTCGGCGGTCTGTTCCACGACCTCACGCAGCTTGGCGCGGGTGTTGGTGGGGTGGGGCGTGACGCCGTCGGCCATGAAGACCTCGGCGATGACGAGGATGTGGGGGGCGCCGCGGATGGGGTCCGTGTAGAACGCCATGGGCTTGAGGTGGCAGTCCGACTTGTCGCCGGGGGCCTGGTTCGTGCTGGAGCCATCGAAGCCCCAGTCGGGAATCATCGTGACATCCGTCACTTCGTCCACGTCGATGACGCGGGTCTTGGAACGCAGCTTCTGCGTGGGCTCGTGTCCGTCCATCCAGATGTATTCAGCGAAGACAGCCATAGGGAATCCCCTTGAGCCCCTCGTATCGCCCCACCCACATAAGGATTCACTTGCATCGGAAATCATGGTAGATTGAAACAAATCGCCTCGCAATCCCGCCACACAATGGTCAAATGTCACACAATCTTGGCCAATGTCGTGCCCAATGAGACATTCGCCTCGGATTCTGCCCTCGATGCCGCCGATCGAGTGCTCTTGGAGGCCTTGCTGGACGACGGTCGCCTCAGCCACCGCGAACTGGCCGAACGCACCGGAATCAGCCCCGCCACGGTCAACCGCCGCATCCGGCGCCTCGAAGACACTGGCGTGATCCAAGGCACCAGCGTGCGCCTGGATGCCGAAGAGGTCGGCTGGGGCCTCACCGTCATCGTTGGCCTGCGCATCATGAAAGGACACTTGCGGGAAGTCCAGGAAGACATCGCCCGCGACCACCGCGTCTTTGGCGTCTACGACGTCACCGGTGAATGGGATGGCATCGTCCTGGCCCGCTGCAAGGACCGCCGCGACCTGGACGATTTGGCCAAGACCACCCTTAGCAGCGACCACATCACCCGAAGCAACACCATGGTGGTGCTCAAGACCGTCCACGAAGACGCCATCGTTGGATTGCCCTCCTGACCGGGAGATACTTATCAAGGACGGCGGGAGTCCACCGTCGAGGTCCCACGCCGTTTGCAGCTTGATCCCACCATTTGGCAAGGCGCGACATTGGTCGGTCTGATCGTCTTGTCTGGTTTCTTCTCCATGTCCGAGACCGCGCTGGTCGGCTCGGACCGACTCGAGATCCGCAACCGCGTCGACAACGGCGACAAGCGCGCCAAGCGCCTGGAATCGATGCTCGAACACCCCGAGCGGCTGTTGACCACCATCCTGCTTGGCAACAACCTCGTCAACATCGCCGCCACCGCGCTGGCCACCGTCATGGCCACGACCCGCTACGGCGAAACCACCGGTGTGGCCGTCGCCACCGTCGGCATGACCGTGGTCGTCCTGATCTTTGCCGAGATCACGCCCAAGTCGATGGCGGTGCGCAAGAGCCTCCCCATCGCCTTGGTCATCGGCGGCCCCCTGCGCGTCATCCAATTGGTGCTCTACCCATTCGTGGTGCTGCTCACCAACGTCGCTCGCGGCCTCATGGCCCTCGTCGGTGTCAAGGGCGACACCACGGCCCCCTTCATCACGCAGGCCCAAATCGAGAGCCTGGTGCGCATGGGCGCCGACGAAGGCGAAGTGGAGCGCTTCGAAGAACGCGTCATCACGGAAGTCTTCGACTTCACGGAGACCGACATCCACCTCATCATGACGCCCGCGGACCGTGTCCGCTACATCGACAAGAACGCCAGCATGCGGGAAGCACTGGACTTGTCGGCCAAGAGTGGCCACAGCCGCCTACCCGTCGTGGATGGCGACTTTGACCACGTGCTGGGCTTCGTCCACGTCAAGGACCTGCTGCGGTACACCGACCAGGAGCTCATCGCGGAGCCCGTCACGGACGTCCTGCGCGGCGTGCTGTTTGCCCAGCACGACGCGCCAAGCCACGACGTGCTGGTCCGCATGCAACGGGAACACAAGCTGATGTGCATCGTCCAATCGGAGGATGGCAACAACATCGGCATCGCCACCGCCGAGGACCTACTCGAGGAACTGGTGGGCGAAATCACCGACGAGTTCGACCCGACGGCCCGTCACGCCAACGCCTGAGCGGGCACGACCTGCGCCCGGCTCCACTTCTGCAACGACCAGTAGAACGGGTTGTCCTTCGGGTCCCGCACGAAGCTGCGCTTCCCGATGAGAATCAGCATCTCCTGGGCCCGCGTCAAGGAAACGTTCAGCCGCCGATGGTCCTCGTGGGGCTTGGCGGGCCGCGTGGTGACCAAGTCGAACAAGATGATGCGGCGCTCGTTGCCTTGGAACGCGTCCACGGTGGAGGCCGTGATGCGGGCCAATCCAGCGGAGAACTTGTGCCGCGTGATGGTCTCGGTCCACAGCTCGCACTGCGCCCGGAACGGCGCGATGTAGCCAATCTCCTCCGGTGGCACGCCGGCCTGCATCAACTCCACGGCGGTGTCGATGGCGATGCGGCATTGGGTCGGGTTCACGCGGCTGCCACCGCGGCGTTCGGCTTGGTTGCCGGGGACGCTGCCGGTGTCGATCCACAAGACGTCGCTGTCCACGTCGTGGCCCAGCAGCTTCTGCGGCCGGTCGCCATCGCCTCGTTGGTCCACCACGTCGCCCGAATAGACGGCGTCGTTGCTCCATTCATAGATGGCTGGCGCGCAACGGAACTGCTCGTCCAACATGACGGACAAGTCCGGGCGCAGCATCTGCAGCAATTCGAAGTGGCTGCGCCGGTAGTGCTGGTCGTTGCGGTAGGACCAGGCTCGGATGATGGGGGGAAGTTGCATCGGGTCCCCCACGAGCACCATCTTCTTGCCCGCGGCGTGGGCGACGGCAATCTTGGGGTACGCGTTCATGCCGGCTTCGTCCACGATGACCCAATCGAAGCGTTGGATTTCCTGGTCGAGGCTCTCGGCGTAGACCATGGCGCAGGCCAGGGCGTCCAGGGTCATGCCCACCAACGGCCGTTCGCGGTAGACGGATTCGAAGAGGGGCACCGCGTCGTCCTCTTCGGGGTCCATGTGGTACTTGCCGATGCGGCTGGTGAAGCTCAGCAAATCGACGCTGATGTTCTGGGAATCGCCCAGGCGCACCATGCGGCCCGCCAATTGGCGGTCGCCTTTGACGGCCTTGCGCAGCGCGTTGTCGATGGCGACGTGGGTGTGGCTGCTGACCAGCACGGTCTCGCCGCGGCGCAGGGCCTCGCTGATGATGCGGGCAATCACGGTGGTCTTGCCGGTGCCGGGTGGCCCTTGGATGAGCAGGCAGCCCCCGTCCTGCAGCGCGAGCGCCTTCTGCACGGCCTCCACTTGCCGGGGCCGCAACTTGCGGCCTTCGATGCTGGGGAGCTTCTTGGCCAAGGGTGGCAATTGGTCGGGACGCAACAGATCCATGCCGGATGGATCCAAGCGACCCACGGCCAGGAACGCCTTCAGGAGGTTGCGGTACAGGGTGGCGTTGCTGCGCGGTTCCAAGACCACTTGGTGGCCATGGGGCAGCTTCTGCCAGCGTCCATCGTCGCTGGTCAACTCCAGCGTTCCCCCGGCGCGTTGCAGGATTTCCACATTGCACGAGTTCTTCTCGCTGCGCTTGGCGTCCGCGTGGCGGCCCTCCAAGCGGCTGCCTTTGACAACCCAACGGGGGTCGCCGTCCATGACTTGGACACGCAGCTTGGCGCCCGTGGGGTCTGGCTCCGTCTTTTCGACGACGCAGACCAGGACCTTCTCGTCGTCCTTGGATTCCTCTTCCTCCACGGCGATTTCCTCTTGCAGGCAGCGCAAGTGGTCGCCGTAGGTGGGCACGCGGGGATCCACCATGGGGGATGCTTGCACGCGGTGGCACTGCATGCAGTACCGCACGTGCTGGGCAGCGAAGACCGTGTGGCCGGTCTGGCCGCCGCATGGGCATCCCTCCACGGCCTCGCGAGCCGGGGTCCGTAGATGGTGGTTTCTCAGAGGGGGAAGCGCATCCCGTCGTGCGCCACGTGCAAGCCGGCCGCCCGCACCGCCCGGGATGCAGCCGACGCGGGGTCGCACAACGGGTTGGTGTGGTTCAGGTGCCCCAAGACGACGCGCACGCCCCGCGCCGCCAGAGCCTCCAGCTGGGGCAACGCATCCTGCACGAACGGGTGGGGAATGGCGTCGACGTCCCGGTGCGCCACCTCGTCGGCGCTCCAGAACGTGGCATCGAACAACAGCACGTCTCCTTGCTCCAAGCCCCACACGGCGGACTCCACGTGGGCATCGAAGGCGTCGGTATCGGGCAAGTACAGGAACCGCCGATCGGGGCCCACGGCTTCGATGGCGATGGTGTCGCTGCGCTCGGCGCGGTGGGCGATGCCGTGGAACCGCATCGGCAACGGCGCGTCGATGGCGTCGCCCGGGCGCACCTCGACGGGGTCCATTCCGTGGCATCCATCG
>JBFKTF010000141.1:0-5167 GCA_041636435.1 Thermoplasmatota archaeon | reverse complement strand
TGGCTTGGCAAGCCCGGTGTGCCACTTCGACGGCTAACCCATCCATCACGCCGTCGGCGCTCCACTCGAGGCGCAGGTCGTGGAATACCCGCTGTTCGCCGCTCTGGGGTCCGGCGCCCGGGGACGCCCGGATTTGGGCACCTTCGCCGCTCGTCGACCAAATCTCGGTTCCGTTGGCAAAGATGGCCAAGGCGAAGTTCCCCGAACGCACTTCACTCCAAGTCGCACGGAATCGAACCAGGCTGTCGGACCAAGAGAACTCCTCGCTTCCGGAGTCACCGGCCGGGTCGTAGTCCTCTGGAAGGGCCCACAAGTCTTCGACCATGGCTTCGTCGGCGCATTGCTGCGCGCCGACGCCGTCTTGGCCCGGCATTCCGGCATCCCCGTCTTCGCCGGCAGGGCCGGGTTCGGCGGTGCGGTTGCCGTCGACGGACGGGTTGGCCGTCTGCCCTTCAGGATACTGCACTACCGTGGATTCGTCGCTTGTGCAGCCTGCCAACATCATGGCCACCAGGAGAATTGCAAGAACGCGCATGCACTGGACCCCGCAACCAAGTTGATAGCCATGCCGGACCAGTCATTGCAATGTGCATTCACTTGCCCACCCGGCAAGCACTTGCTTGGCCTTCACCAATTGCCCCCCATGGCCCCGACCCACCGCACCAGCCATTGCCGGGGATGTGGCGCCCGCCACGACCACCACCTCCTATTCGAGCCGGACGCATTCCATGCCCTGGCCCGCCATCGGCACATCTTCTGCGGCGCCTGTGGTGGCCTCGCGCTGTTCGTGCCCCACGACATGGCCACCAGGCCGGCGGCGGCCTGATTCGAGGCCCGTCGGAGGGGGCCTTCCCGTCAGCCCTTTAACGGGACCCCATGTCGCCCGCCCTGAACAGGAGGGACGAGGCTGACCAAGACCCACTTCCAGTGCATTGTGATCGGTGGCGGTATGGGTGGCTGCGCTGCAGCCATCCGACTCGCCCAGAAGGGCGTTGACGTCCTGCTGGTCGAGCGCGCCGATGAAGGCGGCGCCAAGAACCTGTCTGGCGGCATCCTCTGGGGCGACGACCTCGGAAGGATCTTGCCGGACTGGCGCGCCGAAATGCCCGTCGACCGCCCAGTCACGAACAAGAAGGTCGGCTTCCTCAACGAAGACGGCTCGAGCTTCGTCATCGACTACAACGACCCGTCCTTCAAGGACCACGGCGTCGGCTACGCGGTGCTCCGCGCCAAGACCGACAAGTGGCTCGTGGAGCAGGCCCAGAAGGCCGGCGCCACGGTCGTCACGGGCGTCAACGTCGAAGCCCTCCACAAGGTCAATGGCGCCGTCAAGGGCGTCCAAGTGGCCGGCGAAGTGACCACCGCCGACGTGGTCATCGTCGCCGATGGCGCCAACAGCCGCATCACGCTCGAAGGCGACTTGCGCCACGGCCGCAAGCGCCTCGACCCCCACCACATGGCCCTTGGCGTCAAGCAGGTCATGAAGCTGGACAAGGCGGTCATGGAGGACCGCTTCGGCATCGGACCCGACGGTGGCATGGCCGCTGAATTCGTGGTGGGCCGCAAGGACGGCGTCATGGCCGGCGGCTTCGCCTACACCAACGACGACACCATCTCCATGGGCGTCGTCATCAACACAGCGACCCTCAAGCGCGGCAAGGGCGACGACCTGTCCAGCCACGACGTCATCGAAGACTTCCGCCTCCACCCCTTCGTGCAGGCGCTCACCAAGGACGCCGAACTCGTCGAGTACGGCGCCCACCTGGTCCCCGAAGGCGGCTACCAAGCCTTCAGCGAACTGTACGCCGATGGCGTGCTGGTTTGCGGTGACGCGGCCGGCTTCTGCTTCAGCAACGGCATCGTCATCCAGGGCATGAACTACGCCATCCGCAGTGGCATCGCCGCCGCGGACACCGTCGAGCACGCGCTCAAGAAGGGCGACTTCACTGAAGTCACCCTGAAGCGCTACCTGCACTTCCTGGAAGAAGACGGCCTCATGAAGGACTTCGAGCGCTTCAAGAACGTCGGCAAGGCGCTCTGGAACCCCCGCTTGTTCCAGAAGTACCCCGACATGTTCAGCCACATGTTCCGCGGCATCCTGTCCGCCGACGGCGAGAAGAAGAAGATGAAGAACCACCTCTTCGACGCCATGGAGAAAGCCGGCGTCAGCAAGCGCGAAGCCATGAGCGACGCACTCACCATGGGGGTGAACCTGTAATGCAGGACAGCAAGGTCAACATCAAGGCCCGCCTGGGCGCCACGAAGTACGTCACCGACGCCGAAGACTTCGCGCACATCACCATCGACCCCGAGGTCTGCACCACGTGCCCGCACGAAATGTGCATGAACGTGTGCCCCGCGCAGTGCTTCGAGAAGATCGACGACCGCATGAAATTCACCTACGAGGACTGCGTCGAGTGCGGTACCTGCGACATCGCCTGCACCCCGGGCAGTGTCAAGTGGTACCACCCCCGCGGCAACTTCGGTGTGAACTACAAGTACGGGTGATTGACGATGGACGACCCAAATCTCGGACGACCCATGCACATCGCGGTGTGCATGAAGATGACCCCCGACGCCACCGACCTGACCATCGACCCGGTCAAGAAGACCCTCGACCGCAGCCAGGTCAAGAACATCATCAACCCCCCGGATGAGAACGCGTTCGAACTCGCGCTGGACTTCAAGGACCGCTTCGGTGCCAAGGTGACCGTCGTCACCATGGGCCCGCCGTTCTTCGACGTCATGCTGCGCGAATGCATCGCTCGCGGCGCCGACCACGGCGTGCTCATCACGGACCGCGCCTTTGCCGGCGCCGATACGTACCCCACCAGCCTGACGCTGGCCGCGGGCATCAAGAAGATTAGCAACGAGATCGGCGACGTCGATCTCATCCTGTTTGGCGAGGAGACCACGGACGCCTCGACGGGCCAGGTTGGCCCCGGCGTCGCTGGCCACCTCGACACGGAGCAGGCCACGTACATCCACAAGTTGGACTACGACCCCAAGACCGGCCAACTGGAAGCCCTGCGCTCCATTGGTGGCGGCCACGAAATCCTGCGCATGCCCCTGCCGGCCTGCGTCACCTGCGAACTGGGCATCAACGTGCCCCGCCTGGCCAGCCTCAACGGCAAGCTGCGCGGCATCGAATCCGAGCTCATCGTCTGGCCCCTGGCCGAATTGACCGACATCAAGGAACCCACCTGGGTCGGCCTCAAGGGCAGCCCCACCATCGTCGGCAAGGTCGACATCAGCAGTGGCGACGAACGCGACTGCGAGACCCTTGACGACGCGGCGGCCGCCGTGCAGAAACTCATCGACAACAAGGTGGCGGTGCCCCAATGAAGCAGAAGAGTCGCTACGACAGCATCGAGCTGCGCCCCGCCAAGGCCGTCGATTCCTTCGACGAATACCAAGGCGTCTGGGTCATCGTGGAGCAACGCGAAGGCCAAATCCAGGACGTCACCCGCGAACTGCTGGGTGCCGCCCGCCCCATGGCCGAGAAGCTCGACACCGAAGTCACCGCCGTGCTGCTGTGCCACGAGCCCGGCAACATGGTCGAAGAGTGCATCGCCTACGGTGCCGACAAGGTCATCGTCTGCCAGCACCCGATCCTCAAGACGCCCCTGGCCCGCCCCTCCACGGACGTGCTGGCCAAGATCGTCAAGGAACGCAAGCCCGACGTCGTCCTGATTGGTGCTACCCACACGGGTCGTGACGTCAGCAGCCGTGTCGCCGTCAAGATTGACGCCGGCATGACCGCCGACTGCACCGAACTGGACGTGGACCCCCTCAACTCGGAATTGTTGGCCCGTCGCCCTGCCTTTGGCGGCAAGATGCTGGCCACGATTCGCTGCGACCGCCACCGCCCCCAGATGGCCACGGCGCGCCCCGGGATCTTCATCCCCCTCGACAAGGACACGGGCCGCAGCGGCTCCGTCGAAGAGGTCGATGTCTCCTTCCTCGACAACAACACGTACGCCGCCGAACTGGTGGACTACGTCGTCGATGAGAACAAGATCGACATCACCAAGGCGGACGTCCTCGTCGGCGTCGGCCTCGGCATCGGGGGCCCCGAGTCCCTTGGCCAAATCGAGGCACTCCGCGACGCCTTTGGCGGCAAGGCCCAAATCGCTTGCACCCGCCCCGTGGCGGACAAGGGCTGGCTGCCCCGCGGCCAGCAGATTGGCCAGACCGGCCTCAGTGCCCGCCCCAAGCTGTACATCGCCGTTGGCATCAGTGGCGCCATCCAGCACATCGAGGGCATGAAGGAGTCCGGCACGGTCATCGCCATCAACAACGACCCCAACGCCCAGATCTTCCAATACGCCGACATCGGCCTCGTGGGAGACTGGCGCAGCCACGTCGACGCCCTGACCAAGGCCGTCGCCGCCAAGGGTCTGGCCGACATGAAGTTCCTCGTCCCCGTCGAGGACAGCCTCGCCGCCGACCGTGAAGCCGCCGCTGAGCGCGCCGCCAAGGCCGGCAAGACCGCTCCCACCCCCAAGAAGGCCCCCGCGGCCTCCGGAGGCAAGACGGTCAGCGCCGCCACCACGGTCACCGAAGAGAAGGCCGCGGAGACGGCGCCTGCCCAAGAGGCTCCCGAGGAGCCCGAAGCGGCCCCCAGCACACCGGAGCCCGAGGTCGTCGAAGAGGAATCCTCCGAATACACGGGCGACCCCATGGACGCCGAGGCCGTCAAGGCCTGGGTGAAGGACAACGTCAAGGAAGAGGCGAAGGCATGGGTCCTGGCCGCCGACTGCATCGTCTGCAACGGCTGCGACGCCGCCTGCCCCACGGGTGCCGCCGTCACCACGGACCTGGCCCGCGTGGACCGCGACCTGTGCATCGCCGATGGCGCTTGCTTCGATGCATGCCCAACGGATGCCATCCGGCCCGGCGTCGAGGACGAAGAGAACACCAGCGGCTGGCCCGAAGGCTCCCGCCGCGCCGGTGAGATCGGAGTCCCCGAGTAAATGGATCAAGAGCGCCGCCGCCTGTGGTCGGCGCTCGTCTCCATCGTCCTCGCCATCGTGTACTTCGGCTTGGTGGAGCTCCTGCTGGGCCAAGGCCACGTCAGCCGCGACGTCCTGGATGGCCAACCATTCTGGCGCCTGGCCCGCTTCGTCGTGGCGTTGGCGTTGCTCGCCGTGGTGGCGCGTGACGT
>JBFKTF010000140.1:0-5169 GCA_041636435.1 Thermoplasmatota archaeon | reverse complement strand
TCCGTCGTCATCGCCATGGGGGGCTCGGTCGTCACCAACAGCGGCCCCGAGTACCTGCCCGCATTGGCCGACGCCATCGATGCCTTGAGCCAAGAACGGCAAGTGTTCGTCGTGGTGGGCGGCGGCAAGCCGGCCCGCGAGGCCATCGCCATCGCCCGCCCCGAAGGCGGCGCGGAGGAGATGCTGGACCGCATCGGCATCCAAGCCACGCGCCTGAACGCCCAGGTTCTCATCGCTTTCCTGGCGGCTCGCGGCGTGCCCGTCAACGAGAAGGTCCCCCACGAGACCCGCAAGGCCGCCACCCTCGAGCACCGCGTCGTCGTCATGGGTGGCACCAACCCCGGCCACAGCACCGACCACGTGGGCGCCGAATTGGCCCAAGTGGCGGGGGCGGCTCGACTCGTCATCGCCACCAACGTGGACGGCGTTTACACCGCCGATCCCCGCAAGGACCCCAACGCCGAGCGCGTCGAACGACTCGACTTTGACCAATTGGTCGGCATCTGCGGCACCGAGTGGACCGAGGCTGGCCAAGCGGGCGTCATCGACGGCCCGGCCACGGCCCTGCTGCGCCACAGCCGCATCGAGACCCGCGTCGTCGATGGCAGCGATATCCCCAACCTCGTCCGCGCGGCCCAAGGCGACGCCTTCTTGGGCACACTCGTCACGGAGGAGCCATGAGCCAAATCGTCGATCACGCCCACTGCGAGATCTGCCAGAAGGTCGTCTCTCCTGGAGAACGCACGTGCAGCCTCGAATGCAGTGAGAAGCTGCAAGAGGCGACGAAGATGAAGAAGCGCAGCGCCATCATCCTGGTGGTCGTCGTGGTCGGCGCCATCATCCTCACCAAGCTTCCCAGCCCGTTCTGACGCGCGCCACTTATGAGTCGCCTCGGAGTCGGCGCCCCGTGGACCTGAGCCTCATCGAACAACGCCTCCTGCGCGCTCTTGGCGAGCACGACGGCAAGGACGCCCGCGACATCGCGGCCGCGATGGAGCTTGGAAGCAGCGGCGAAGTGGTCCGCGCCGCTGCCGGCCCGGAGCGCCACGGACTCGTCCGCATCGACGAAGCCACCAGCACCACGTACGCCTTGACCGAGGAAGGCAAGCGCCACCAAGGCCTGGGCCTCCCCGAGCGCCGCGCCGCCACCGCCATCATGGTCGCCGGCGGCGAACTGCCCATGGGCGACTTGGCCAGCAAGGCCGAATTGGATGGCGGCGAAGTCAAGGTCGCCATCGGTTGGCTCAAGCGCAAGGGCTGGGCCGACATCGCCCAAGGCAAGCTGATGCTCAAGGACGGCCAACCCAAGGTCGGCGCCGACGAGAAGCTGCTCAACACCATCACGCCGGAGCCGGCGCACGTGGAGGGCGACGCCTTGCGGGACCTCGTCCAGCGCGGCGCCGTGCAGGAACACGAATCCACGGCGCGCACCGTCCACCTCACCGACGCGGGACGCAAGGTGCTGGCCGAACTGCCCGAGGAACTGGGCCGGGAAGTCAACCAAATCACGCCCGGACTCATTGCCGAATGGGAAGAGATGGACGAGGACGCCAAGGCCAAGGTGCAACTGCGCCGCTTCGACTTCGACGTCCCCGTCGCGGCCCGCCACCCCGGCAAGCCCCATCCCCTGACGCAGATCATGGAGGACATTCGTCACATCTTCTGGACCATGGGCTTCCAAGAAATCCAGGGCGACTACGTCGAGTCCGCGTTCTGGAACATGGATGCCCTGTTCATTCCCCAAGACCACCCGGCCCGCGAGATGCAGGACACCTTCTACCTGAAGGAGCCCGCCAGCCTCGACGTCGCGGACGAGGACTTGGAACGCGGCCAAGCCGTGCACGAACACGGCGGCGACACCGGCAGCACTGGTTGGCGCAGCGGCTTCGACCCCGACGTCAGCAAGAAGGCGCTGCTGCGCACCCACACCACCAACACCACCGTTCGCTACCTCGCCGAGAACCCCAAGGGACGCCACCGCGTCTTTGGATTGGGGCGCGTCTTCCGCAACGAAACGATGGACGCCACCCACTTGCCAGAGTTCCACCAAATCGAAGGCATCGTGACCGAAGAGGGCGCCACGTTCGACATGCTCATCGGCCTCTGCCGCCACTTCTTCACGAAGATGGGCTTCCCCGACGTCCGCTTCCGCCCCGCCTACTTCCCCTACACCGAGCCCTCCATGGAGATCGAGGTCAAGATGGATGGCCGCTGGGTCGAACTGGGTGGCTGCGGTGTCTTCCGCCCCGAAGTCACCGAACCCCTGGGCGTCGAACACCCGGTGCTGGCCTGGGGCTTTGGCCTCGAGCGCTTGGCGCTGCGCGCCACGGGCCTCAAGGACATCCGGCACCTCTACATCCCGGACGTGCAGGCGCTCAAGGAACAGCCGCTGGTCTGATTCCGCCCTGGCAGTGCAACAAGGCTTATGCCACCGCTGGCCTCGAGTCGGGTCCATGCGTACCCTGTGGGTCACACTCCTTGTGGCAGCCACGGTGCTCAGCGGTTGTTCTTCCGTCGAAGAAGGCCCTGCCGACACCGTCACCGAACCCGTCACCGACGTCGTCACCGACGTCCAAATGCTCCTTGAGCAGACCCTGGCGCTGAACACGTCCATGGTCTTCGTCGAGAGCGTCGTCGATGCCGCCGTCAGCGTCACCAACGACCTCTACGAGCCCACCATGGAAGTCAGCGACACCGGCGCCATCTTCATCACCGGCCACACCGCCGTCGTGGACACCACCGGCGCCCCCATCTACGGCTCCTGGGACAACGGCGAGACCTGGGAACAACTTCCCTTCACGCGCGACCTGAAGATGCCCGGCGACCTGCCCGGCGCCACGCCCCCCGTCACCGACGAGATCTTCCTCGTTGCGGGCGACGACGGCTGGCTCTACGGTGTCGACATCACCCTGGCCACGTTCCCCGTCAATGCCTGGAACGACGATGGCAAGTTCCACGCCTACTACAACCCCAACGCCTACGACGAACACCAAGTCGTCCTGCAAGCCGACGAGTGCACCGCCGCTCCCGCCAAGGACCGCCCCTGGGCCGCCTTCGGCAACGGCAAGCTCCTGATGGTCAGCAACCCCGCCGCCGGCCCCGTCCAAATCGGCGTCCTGGACGTCCCCAGCGGACCCCTTGGCCTCGTCTCCACGCCCTACGGCATCGGCGCCACCACCGGCGGCGGCAAGTGGAACGTCTGCGCCGGCATCGGCTACCACACCGCCGACAACCGCATCCCGGGCATCCCCGACATGCGCGACGACGGCCTGTTCATCGTCCCCCAACTCGGTGAAGGTGGTCTCTACCTGATCCGCGGCAACGCGAACAACATCTTCCAGCTCGATGTGTTCCGCGTCTTCGAAACCAGCACCTTCGGCGAGATCACCAGCGTCTACGGCCAAGCCGCCTTCGACGCTGCCGGCGACCTGTTCCTCGGCATCACCGAAAACAAGCGCGTCGACGCCGGCACGGAGAACGAGACCGTCATCGGCCAGATTCACCTCGCGACCAGCACCGACGGCGGCATCACCTTCGAGGACCGCATCTTCCAGACCGGCGAGGGCGCCGTGCGCCACTTCTACATGGACGGCAACCGCTTCGGCGAGGGTACGTTCATGGTCTGGGCCGTTGACGGCAACACCACCAACGCCGATGGCAACGTCATCGCCTACGACTGGTACGCCGCCCACGTCCACGTCGACGAGACCGGCGCCCCCATCCTGGAGAACGTCAGCCTCATCATCGACGAAGGCAAGCGCCCCAGCGCCCACGTCACCGGCGCCGCCGTTGGTCCCGACGGCCGCGGCTACACCGCCATGTACGAGAGCCAAGGCATGGGCGGCACGCCCCTGAGCGTGTTCCTCCAAACCGCTGGCCCCACCATGCCCGGCATGGAATAGGCCCACGCGCCTCCCTCTTCCCCTTCCTCCCTTGACTGGAGAATCCGCATCCTGTGGCGCGCATGGAGGCCGCGCCTGAACTCTCCACGCGAAACCCTGCCCGGCATCGAACCAGACCGAGCGACCTTTATTGCGCGTCCAACGTGGATGTGTTCGTGCAAGGAGAACTGGTGGGACTCCGCCGCAAGTTGAATGCCCTACGCGATGGCGTGCACCAAGCCATCGACGACGTGGAGCGCGCCCGCGACGAAGCCTTCGGCGAATCATTGCAAGTCGCCCACCGCCGCGACATGGGCCGCGTCAGCGACCGCCTACGCGCCCAAATGCGCGACCACCCCACCATGCAGCCCGTGCACAACGACTTGCGCGACGTCTTCAGCGACGGCTTCGAAGACCGCCCCGTGGCCCGCGACAGCCACGTCAAAGACGTCGCCTACGCAGGGCCCCGCAGCACCACCCCCACCGACCGCACCCGGCGCCGGGACAACTTCGGCTGGATCTAGCCCACATCACATTACCTAAGGACGGCGTGAGCGCATCCCATCCCCCATGAAGGCCAAAGGCCTCTACCACGCCGTCCTTTACGTCTCACACCTCGGCAAAGCGAGGAACTTCTACGTCGACCTGCTTGGCTTCGTCCCCATCGGCTCCGCCTTCGCCGGCAAAGCCCTCGCCCTGCGGGGCGCCGACCACCGCACCCACCACGAGCTCCTGCTCATCGAAGTCGGAGCCGACGCCACCCCCATCCCGCCCGGGCGGCGCCTGGGCTTGTACCACCTCGGAATCAAAGTCGGCGACTCCCTCGACGAACTCCGAGAAGCAAAGGCCGCGCTCGAAGCCGCCGGCGTACCCATCGACGGCATGAGCGACCACACCGCCACGTGGTCCCTCTACCTCCGAGACCCCGACGGCAACGAGATTGAGTTGTACTGCGACAACCCCGACGTGGATTGGCGCGCAGATCCGGGGGCCGTGATGGCGCCAATCAAGCCGTTGCGGTTGTAGGGATTCCAGTTCAAATCCCCGCGCCCTACGCGACGCCATCCGCGTCCGGCCATTTTCTCAAACGCAGCGCCAACGGAATCAGCAACGCCATGACGCCGGCGCCCACGACGTATCCCCAGGCGATGCCGACGTCGTCGGTCCAGTACCCGAGCCCAATTTGGCTGACGATGCCGGCGGCGGATCCAAGCAAGCCGCCGAAGCTGACGACGGTTGCGCGGGTCTTGCCGCTGATGCAGTGATGCAAGGCTCCGGTGTGGACGGG
>JBFKTF010000139.1:0-5299 GCA_041636435.1 Thermoplasmatota archaeon | reverse complement strand
GCCTCCGTTCTAAGCTGGCGTGGGGCCATGGGCCCCGCCCGCAGGTTCCCAGGGCGCAGCCCGGGGGCGGCGAGCCGCCGTTCTAAGTTAGCGTGGGGCCACCGGCCCCACGTAGGTTCCCAAGCTGCCTTCCCCTTCATTCACCATTTCGACAATACGACTCAAATATGGGTCTGCCCGATGAGCGGGCATGCGTGTCCTGATGGCACTCCTGCTCATCTTCGTCGCCTTCGCCGGCTGCGCGGAGGCCCCTGCCCCTGCCGAACCCGTCGACGACACATTCGATGATTGTGCCAACTGCGACGTGGAAGTCACCGCCGACACCGGCGCCATCCGGGGGGTCGTGGTGGATTCGACCATCACGCCCATTGCGGAAGCGCAGATCACCATCAACGGAGGCGGCGAAACGTTCGAGCTGGTCTCGGACTCCGAAGGCCGCTTTGCCAAGGGCAACCTCGCCCCCGGCGCCTACTTCGTCAAGGTCGCCAAGTACGGCTTCGAAGAGGCCCAGTCCAGTGTCGAGGTCGTCGCTGGCGTCGAGACCCCCGACGTCCTGCGCATCCAACTGACCGCCGCCTTCACGGAGGAGCCCTTCACGGTGCCCTTCACCTTCAAGGGCCGCGTCGTGTGCAGCTACCAGGCCGTCATCATCACCGCGCCCTGCATCACGGACTACACGAGCATCGTCTGCCCTGGTGGATGCGCGCCCCAATTGCGCGAAGTGCAAGGCGACGCCCGCGACTGGACGCAAGAGATTGGCCAGAACTGGAAGAGCCACATCATCGAGATGACCTGGAAGCCCAGTGCCCAAGGCACCTCCGATCAGTTGGGCTTCACCGTCAGCCACACGGAACGCACCAGCACCCATTGGTTTGCCAGCTTCGGTGGCCAAAACCCCGTCATTGGACGCATCGACTGCTGCGGCGGACACCCCACGAACCAGAACGCTCCCGACGGCATCCCGCCCGAAGGCATCCCGAACCTGATGACGTTCGTCAACGTCCGCGGCGGCGGCGTCCAACTGGCCGTGGAGCAAGACTTCGAGGTCTTCACGCACACCTTCCACAACCTCGCCGCGCCCGAAGACTGGAGCTTCGTCAACGGCGACGAGCCTCCGTTCTAAGCTGGCGTGGGGCCATGGGCCCTACCCGCAGGTTCCCAGGGCGCAGCCCGGGGGTGGTGAGCCTCCGTTCTAATCCAGACTCGGCATCCGGAATTCGGCCTTGCCGCCGTCGGTGACCTGCTCTTGCCAGTGCGTCGGCTTGGGTTCGTCGCAGGGGGAAAGCAACAGTCCGGAGCGCAGCTTGGGCACGAAGTAGGTCGCCTTCTGGGGCATGACGTGGCCTTCCATGGCGACGTCCAACACGGCGTCCACGGGTTCGGCGGCCAGAAGCACCGCGGCGGGCACGTCGCCTCGTTGCACGGCTTCGACCGCTTCCACGTCGCTGCGGGTGTAGCCTAGGTGGTCTTCGACTTGCTCCATGTCGACGCCCCAGTGCTTGCACAACAAGTGGTCGTGCAGCACCGTGACGGCCAATTCGTCGAGTCGGCCGCGGCCTTGGTCGGTGTCGATGGAGGTCTTGAGGCGGAGCTTCCAGGCGCCGTCCCTGGTGAGCAACACGAAGGTGCGGCGGTCGGTGATGGCTTCGCGGGCCAGCATCGCCGCGGTGGGGGCGTGCTGTGGCAACGCCATGGGTTCGGCATCGAAGTCGTGGGCGGCATCGACGGCGGCTTGGCCGTCGGGGAACGGGAAGTGCTTGAGCAGGCGGTCGGTGGGCCAGATGGCGAGGCCCGCGTCCGTGTCGCGCACCAGGCAGACGAGCATGGAGGCGTCTTCGTCCTTGCCGGTCTCGGCGTAGCGGTTGCACTGGGTCGCGTAGCGGTGGTGGCCATCGGCGATCACGACGGTGCGGTCCTCGAATTGGGCCACGATTTCCTCGACTGCTTCGGGGCGATCGACGCGGCTGACGATGTGTTCGCTGCCGTCCTCGTCGGTGAACCGGATGATTTGGTCCAGCGCATTGCTGCTGAGGATCTCGTCGACCCAGCCGCGTTCGTCCCGGTACAGCATCCAGATGGATTCCGTGTTGGTGTCCGTCGCACGGAGCAAATCCAGGCGCGTGCTGCGTTTCTTGGGCAGCGTCTTCTCGTGGCGCCGGATGGTTTCGTACTCGGGGTCGATGGCGATGCGGGCGAAGAAGCCCCGCATCACTTGGCGCGCTTCGGGGGGCCCGTGGCGGATGGTGTATTGGTAGAACGCAGGCCCGTCGTCGCGGACCAAGACGTCCTCGTCGATCCATTGCTGCAGGCGCTTGCCGGCTTCCTCCATGGAGTCCGGCGGCAAGATGACGTTGCAGATGTTGTGTGGGTCGCCAGCGATGAAGGCATCCCGTTCGGCGTCGGTGATGACGTCATGGGGCGGGCTGCTGACCTTGCGTAGGTCCGCGTCCTTGTAGCGCAGCGCCCGGAACGGCGCGATGGCGACCATGAGTCGGCCACCGGGCCGGCTTTGATGAATGGACCGGCTCAGGACTGCATCATGTCGCAGACGGCGTCCAGATGGATGGCGTCCATGACGGCCACGACGCGCCGCGGCCGTGTCTCGATGGCGGCTCGCAGGCGCGCGGCGTGGCGTGCCCGCGTGGCATGCATCCAGTCGACCAGTTCCGGGCAACGCGCCACGTAGTGTTGCACGAATTTGGCCACGTCTTGTTGGTGCTGGCCGGTGGCGTCGAATCCTTCGCGCTTGAGCAGCTTGTGCAGTCGCTTCATGCCCTTGCGGGGCGGGTCGTCGTGTTGCTCGTGCAGGACCGCAATCTGGGCGCCGACTTGGCGCGCGGCGGTGCTGGCGTGGCCCCACAGGACGTGGCGTTCGCTGCTGCCGCCCAGGTGTTGCAGCATCAGCTTGTCGAACGGGTCGAGGCGCATGGGCTCCCGCCACGTGTCGATGTCGGTGGCCAGGACGACGACGTCGGGACGCAGCGCCGTGATGGTCTGCGCGACGCGTCGTGCATCGGCTTCGTCGTGCTCCATGCCGCCCACCACTTGGATGCGGTGCCGGCCGATGGGCACGAAGCGTTGCACGATTATTCCTCGCCGCCCCAGTGGGGGCCCTTGAGGACGCCCCATTCGCCGGCGATGTGTTGCTTGCGGTAACCAAGGTACCGTTGTCCGTTGCGGAACGCCATGTCCGCGATGGCCTCGTCGTCGGTCTTGATGACCTTGGCCGGCACCCCGACGGCGAGGCTCTTGGGCGGGATGTGCATGCCGTTGTTGACGACGCATCCGGCGCCGACGACGGAGTGGTGTCCGACGACGGCCTTGTCCAGGACCGTGGCGTTCATGCCGATGATGCAGTGGGCTTCGATGGTGGCGCCATGGATGACGGCCCCGTGGCCGATGCTGGCTTCTTTGCCGATGGTCACCGGGTTGCCGGCATGCGTGTGCAAGACGCAGTTGTCCTGCACGTTGCTGCCGTCTTCCATGACGAGGGGTTCGATGTCCCCGCGCAAGACGGCGTTGGGTCCAATGAAGCAGTCCTTGCCGACGGTCACCTGGCCAATGAGGATCGCGCCTTCGCAGATGTAGGCGGACGGGTGGACGTTCGGTTGTGTGGTCACAATGATTAAGCCGGTGGCTCCCCTAAAAACAGGTGTGGCGCGTGCTGTCGTCCTGATGTTGCTCTTCGTGGTCCTGGCGGGTTGCACCAGCGACGCGCCCCCCGTGGAGGAGGAATGCGAGGACGCGGCGTTGTGCGACTTGGAGGAATTCCTTGGAGAGCACCACTGCGTCAAGAACGACTTGCCACGCACGTATGCGCCCGACGTGCCCGACCGCCAGGGCCGCACGGACCCCTGGGTTCTGGGCGATTGGTGGCAATACCGCTTGGAGGCCACCGGCCAAGAGCCGAGCACGACGAAGTTGGTGTACTACGACATCCAAGACAACGGCGCCCACTACATGGTGGGCACGCCGACTCGCGAGGAGGCCTTGGAGCACGCGGTGTTCAGCACCAACCCGGTCATCGGTCGGGTCCACAAGACCCTGTACAGTCCCCACGAAAGCGGTTCCCACGCGGACATGTTCAATTTCCCACTGTGCGCCGGCAACACCTGGTCGGACCGTTACTACGCCACGGACTTTGATTTCCGGGTCAGCCAAGCGACGCTGCAGATTCCTGGCGGCAGCGATGCTGGCTACCGCATCGATGGCACCTCCGACGACGGCTCGACGGTCACCATCCAGTACAGTCCCAAGGTCAAGTGGTTCACGCGCATCGACCTGGACCGCGCCGACGGGTTGCGCGTCGACATGACCCTCACCGATTACGGCACCGGGGCCTCTGGTCCCGCCTACTTCTTGCGCGGCCAGCAGGACGCCACGTTCGAGTTGCAATCGGATGCGGGCAACGTCATCCAGCCGCTGGATTTGGAGGCTGGAAGCGGAGGCGATTACGACACCCTGGGATTCCAAATGCAATTGGAACGCACGGCCGGTACCGGCCGCGTGGAAGTCCACCTACGCGACCCAAGCGGTGAGGGTGTTTACTGCGTCGGCGTCGCCGGCGACGGCATCAACGGCGCCACGGAATGCGAGGAGCCGGGGACTCTGGTCGAAGTGCCTTGGCATGCGGGCCGCTGGGAACTCGTTCTGGACATGCCCCTTGGCTTGGGCAACGAAGCCACGGCCAACGTGGCCCTGGCGTCAATCTACGACCGCAGCGGATCGGTCTGACGGGCCACGCGCCCCGCCTCGCGGGCCAGGGCATCGCCCACGTGTTCCAACAAGCGCAGGTGCACGTTGTCGCGCTTGTCCAGCACATCGTCTGCGCCGGCGGCCAAGAGCTCGCGCCGCTCGGCCACGTCCGGGTCGCCTGTGACGACCACAATGGGCACGGGGGACACGTGCGCGATGGCTTTCACGGTGGCCAAGCCTTGGGATTCCCCCAAGCCAAGGTCCAGGACGATGGCATCGACTTCGTGCTCGGCCAGCCATGCGCCCGCCTCTTCCACGGAATGGACCACGCCGCACTGGGCCCCTTGCTGCTCGAGCGCCCGGCGCTCAATCGTGACGTACGTGTGGTTGTCCTCGACCAGGAGCAGGCGCACGCTTGGACACCGGGATGCGGATAAATAAGGCCCAAGGCTGGGTGGAAACAATGTCGGAGCGCGAGCAGGGCGACGCACCGGACCAACCCCCGGTGCAAGAGGTCGTGGCCGAGCCAGTGGATGCCTCAGCCGAGGCCCCACCGGGTTCGTCCGCACCGGCCCCTGCTCCGTCGCACGACGAGGCATTGGCG
>JBFKTF010000138.1:0-5319 GCA_041636435.1 Thermoplasmatota archaeon | reverse complement strand
GCCCTCGGCATCGCCCAAGCCGCCTTCGAGGCCAGCAAGGAGTACGCCATGGAGCGCAAGCAGTTTGGCAAGCCCATTGGCGCCAACCAAGCGATTCAGTGGAAGCTCGCGGACATGGCAACGCGCATCGACGCCAGCCGCCTGCTCATCCACCGCGCCGCCGCCATGAAGGATGCCAAGGTCGACTACTCCATGCAGGCCAGCATGGCCAAGGTCTACGCCAGCGAGACGGCCATGTGGGCCGCCACGGAAGCCATCCAGATCCACGGTGGCAACGGCTACACGAAGGACTACCCCGTGGAGCGCCACTTCCGCGACGCCAAGATCACCGAGATCTACGAAGGCACCAGCGAGATCCAGCGCCTGGTCATCGCCCGCAACCTGATGCGCTGATGCAGGTCACGGTCAAGCTCAGCGTCCGCCTCCCCTGCCCACCCGAGCAGGGCTGGGAGCTGTTGCACGACCTGGCCGGCATCCAAGACTGGGGCCCCGGCATCGCCTCCGCCACTGCCGAAGCCCTCGAAGTGGGCGCCGAGCGCCACATCCGCCTCGCCCGGCCCATGAATGGCCAGGACGCCATCGTCGAACGCATCGTGGACGTCGACGAGCGGGAATTCACATACGAAATGGTGGACGGGTTCGGGCCGTTCCCATCCGTCCTCACCACGTGGCGCATTGGAGTCCACCCCAGCCGCGTCATCGTGGGGAGCACCATCGAGCTGCCCAAGCGGATGATTCCCCTGGCGCCCATTGCCAAGGCTCGCTGGCGCAAGGAGCTGCACAAGCTCGCTTCCGGCTTCGCCGTGCACTGCGCCAAGTAGCGATGTTCCTAAGTCACAACGACCCTCGAGGCTTGTGGAGTTCGGAGCCTGGGCCCTGTTGCCCCCCGCCGTCGCCATCGTCAGCGCGATGCTCACCAAGCGGGTCCTGCAAAGCCTGCTGGCCGGCATCATCACCGCCGGCATCATGGTCGCCGCATCGGATGCCGTCGCCGCCGGTCTCGCCGGTGGCCTCGTGCCGTTTGCCGCCGTCGCCGGCGGCTTCCTGAACGCCATCAAGTGGATCGTCTACGGTGTGGCGGGCAGCGACTTCGACGGAGGCGGCTGGTACTCGGGCCACGCCGCCGTCATCATGTTCACCGTCTTCCTGGGCGGCTTGGTGGCCGTCATGCAACGAGCGGGCGGCGTCGCTGGCTTCGGGCACTGGTTCCTGCAAAAGGGTCGCGGCCGCCGCGGCGGCATGCTGTTTGCCTCTGTGGGTGGCATGTTCCTCGCCATCGACGACTACTTCCACGTCATCGCCGCCGGCAGCGTGTTCCGCCCCGTCACCGACCGCCTCAAGATCAGCCGCGAGAAGCTGAGTTACCTCATCGACTCGACGGCCGCCCCCATGGTCATCCTGGTGCCAATCAGCACCTGGGCCGGCTACATCATCGGCGAAATCAGTGGCCCCCTCAACGACGGCGACATCACCGCCTCCAGTGGCGCCTTCGGCATCTTCCTCGATGGCATCCCATTCAATTTCTACGCCATCCTGACCATTCTCTTCGTCGTCTTCATCGCCGCCAGTGGAACCGACTGGGGTCCCATGGCCCGCGCGGAACGCCGCGCCATGCGGGAAGGCAAACTCATGGAGGATGGCGCCACGCCCCTCATCAGCAACGACATCGACCTGGTTGAATCGGTCATCGAACCCAAGGCCCGCAACCTCGTGGTGCCCGTGGTGTTCCTGATCTTCATGACCGTCGTCGTGCTGGCCGTCATGGGAGGCTTCCCCATGTCGGAGTCCAACTTCGGTGACGCCATCAGCGGCACCCCCGAACCCGAATTGGGCCTGGCCATCAGCAGCTTCATCACTCTCCTGTTCGCCATGACGTACTTCGCCTTCGAAGGGGTGCGCCACGACGACTTCATGGAGAATGCCCTCAACGGCTCCAAGGCGATGCTGCCCGCCCTCGCCATCCTCGCCATGGCGTGGGGCATCGGCAACGCCGTCGACGCCGTCGGCCTGGGCGATTGGCTCTCCAGCACCTTGGGTGAACGACTGGAGCCTGCCACCGTGCCCCTCATTGCGTTCATGCTCGCCTCGGCCATCGCCTTCAGCACCGGCACCAGCTTCGGCACCTTCGCCATCATGATCCCCATCGCCCTGCCCGTCGCCTTCGCCACGGGCGGCGAAACCTGGCTCGGCCCCGCCTTGGCGGCCAGCATTGGTGGCGCGGTCTTTGGGGACCACTGCAGCCCCATCAGCGACACCACCGTGCTCAGCTCGGCGGCGGCGCAAGCGGACCACATCGATCACGTGCGCACACAGTTGCCCTACGCGCTGGCCATCGCCGCGGTCAGCATCGGTGGCTACACCATCCTCGCCGTGTCTGGCGTGGCGTGGTTTGCTTGGATCGTCAACCTCGTCCTCTTCGTGGCCCTGGCCGGCATGACGTGGTTCCTGTGGCGCCGTGGCGAGGCCGCATGAGGCTGCTGGCATGCACCGTCGTGCTGATGCTCAGCGGCTGCCTCGGCAGCGCCCCCGGCGTCCAACCAGAGGCTGAGCCGACATTCAGCGGCGACCTGGCGTACCAATGGGTCCACGACATCGTGTACGACGGCGACCAACTGCGCCCACGCGTCCCAGGCCACCCCGGCCACGGCGACACCGCCGATTGGCTCGAAGATGCCCTGGGTGCCTCGGGGTGGACCGTGGGGCGCCAAGACTTCACCGGGGCCGACGTCCGCGCCCTGGATGGAAACCCCGCCGCGCCTTGGGAAGACAACTGCAGCGACGAAGAATACGATGAGTTCCCCTCCATGGAGCTCACCAACCTGTGGGCCACCTTCGGCCGCGGCGAACGCACCATCGCTCTGGCGGCGCACTGGGATGCCAAGGAAGACACCCAAGATGGCGGTGGACCGGTGCCCGCAGCCAACGACGGCGCATCCGGCATGGGCGTCATCCTGGAGTTCCAACGGATGCTCTCCAATGCCCCGCCGGACTGGCCCTTCCAAGTGGCGGTCCTGTTCTTTGACGCCGAGGACGGCTTCGAAGACTGCCACCCCCTGGCGGGTTCATTCTACTTCGCCCAGACCATGCCCTTGCAGGTGGATCGCCTCATCCTGCTCGACATGGTCGGCGACCCCAACGCCCGCTTCCCCCGCGAAGGCCACAGCGTCAGCAGCGATCCCGGCCTCGTGGACTTGGTGTGGGACTTGGCCGCCGAGCGCGGCATGGACGACCACTTCGTGGACGTGCGCCGCAGCGTGCTCGATGACCACCTGCCCTTCATCGACGTCGGCGTCCCCAGCATCGACATCATCGACTACGCGCGGCCCAACGGCGCCTTCCCGCCGTACTGGCACACCGCCGACGACGACATGAACAACATCGATGCCGCCATGCTGCAAGACATGGGCGAATTGCTCTACGCCGTGCTCGACGACGAACGCTTCGTCACGACCTGGAATTAGGCCGTCTGCACGACGCCTTCCAGCATCGCCTTGAAGCGACCCACCAGGGCCTCGGCCTCATCGGCGGTCTTGGCTTCGCCCTGCACGCGGAAGATGGGCTCCGTGCCACTGGGGCGCACCAAGACCCAGCCGTTGTCCAGGTAGGCCTTGACGCCGTCCCGGTCGTCCACTTCGCGGATGCCTTCGGCGCTGGCTGCGGCTTCCTTGAACGCCTTGAGGGTGGCTTGCTTCTGGTCGTCGGGGACCTGGATCTTGTCCTTGACCAACGCGTAGCGGGGAATGTCGGACACCAGGTCGCTGAACGTGCGGCCCGTCTTGGCAACCAACTCCAGCATGAACGCCATCGCCATCAGGCCGTCGCGGCACACTTGGTGCCGGGTGAACATCAAGCCGCCGTTGTCTTCGCCGCCAAAGCAAGCGCCCAGCCGCAGCATTTCGCGGGCCACCACGGGGGACCCGACGACGGTCCAGCGGAGGCTGCCGCCGGCTTGTTCGCAAGCATCTTGGACGCAGGTGCTGCTGCTGACGGCCGTGCACATGATGCGCGGCTCGGGGTGGTTGGGGATTTCGTGCAGCGCCGCCAGCGCCAGGGTCTGGTCGCCCCACACGTAGCCGCCGGTTTCGTCGATGAACACGGCGCGGTCGGCGTCGCCATCCTGCAGGATGCCCATGTCGGCACCGTGTTCCTTGACGGCCGCAATGCAGGCGGCGGCGTTCTGGGGCGTCGGTTCGCTGGGGCGGTCACTGAAGGCCGGGTCCAATTCGCAGCTGAGCTTCACGGTCTCCACGCCCAACTCCTCCATGAGGCGCGGTGCCGTCGGGCAGCCGGCGCCCCCGCCGGGGTCCAAGACGACCTTCAGGTTGGCGGCGCGGATGGCTTCGACGTCGACTTGCTTGAGGACCGCTTCCACGTAGTAGGTGCGCGCGTCCTCCTCGGGCAAGCTGGTGCCGACGTCCTTCCAGGTCGTCGTCCGGAACTGCTGCGAGAAGTGGATGTCCTCCACGGCGGCTTCCTCGTCGGCGCTGGTCTCGGTGCCGTCGGGGGCCACGAGCTTGATGCCGTTCCACTCGGGGGGATTGTGGCTGGCGGTGATGATGGCGCCCGCAGCAAAGCCGTGGTCGCGCACGTAGAGTTGGATGCCGGGGCTGGCGCAGACGCCGACGTCGACCGTGTGAACGCCGGTGGATTGCACGCCGGCGCAGAAGGCGGCCTTCAGCATGTCCTTGCTGGCGCGGGCATCCGTGCCGATGCACAACTTGTCGCCCGGCTCCAACCAGGTGCCGACCGCCTTGCCCAAGCGCAAGGCCAGATCGGGGGTCATTGTGTCGCCGACGAGGCCGCGGACACCGTTGGTGCCAAACATTCGTCCCATGGCCGCCGCGAGATGACGCTCCAACAAGAATCCTGGCATGCTAATATGCAGGGAATCTGGTGACGGATTGTGCGCGTCGAACGCTTCGCTCTCATCACGTTTGGCTTGTCCTTGGTGTTGCCATGGTGGCATGCGGGCTCCGGCGGTTACGAGGGCGAAACCCAATTCGATGGTGGCGTCGCGTTCCCCCTGGCGGGCTGGAGCGGCGGATTCGAAGGCTACAACGAGTACCCAGAGATTTGGCTCCCCTCCCTCGCCTTATGGGCTGCTGGCTTCATCTGGCTTTGGTGGACCGTCCGCAACGGACGCGCTGGCCAAGCGACCGCCGCGGCGCCGCTGGCCTTGTTCTTCACGATGTTCCTCGCACTAGCCCTCGCCGTCGAGATCGGGGAACGCCGCGATGGACCCGCGATGGAGCTTGGCATCGGCGCATGGGTCGCGCTCCTTGCATCCCTGGCCCTGATTTGCCGACTCGCCTGGCGTCG
>JBFKTF010000137.1:0-5388 GCA_041636435.1 Thermoplasmatota archaeon | reverse complement strand
GTCAATCCGCCGCACACGAACTGGCAACAACTCGTGACCCGCGACGGCGGCAGCGAAGGCACCAGCGTCGAAACAGAGGACCTGTTGAAGGTGGGCCTGCGGGCTCGGCCGGACCGCATCATTGTGGGCGAGATCCGTGGCGCCGAGGGCGCCGTCGCCATCCAAGCCATGCAGACCGGGTACCCGACGTTTGCCACGTTCCATGCCAGCAGTGTGGGCAAGCTCATCCAACGCTTCACGAGCGACCCCATCAACGTGCCCCCGCAATTCATGCCCAACCTCAACGTGGTGTTGGTGCAATTGGCGGTGCACGTGGGCGGCAAGCGCTTGCGCCGCGTGATGGAAGTGGAGGAAATTGAGGGCTACAGCCGCGAGATGAAGAGCCCCATCACCCGCCAGGTGTTCAAGTGGGACCCCAACAAGGACGTGCACGTCTTCAGTGGGAAGAACAACTCGTACGTCCTGGAAACCCTCGTGGCCCCGAAGATGGGGCTCAAGGACAGCCGCGAAGTCTACAAGGAACTGGACCGGCGCACCGCCATCTTGGAGGACATGGTGCGCAAGACGGAATTCGACTACCACGACACGTTGCAGAAGTTCCGTGACATGTCCGCGGGCAAGATGCCCGAATTGGAGGCGGAGGCCTGATGGAGCCCCACCTGCAACGCTACTTGTCTGAGTACCAAAACGAGACCGGACAACAACCGCTCATTGTGGAGAAGTTGGAGGAAGCCGGCGAAACGCCACCCAAGGACGTCCTGTACCACCTGGGCCCCGGCCGCTACGCCCACATCCGCATGGAGGGCACCGAAATCCGCTACATCGTCGTGGAGCCGGGCATCGATCCGAGCCAGAACCAGGAGCTTGCGGACCTGAAGGACGCCGTCAGCCAAGAGGCGGCGAGGCAGGGCGACTACGAGCGGGAAGGCACCCTGGAAGAGGCCTTGCACAACATCGTCAAGGGGATGCGCAAGCAATCGGATCCCATCAACGACCCCCTCACGTACCGCTTGTTGCGGGACATGGCGCGCTACGGCCCCATCGATGCGTTGCTGGACGACAACAACCTCGAGGACGTCCACGTGGTGGGCATCCACGAGGTCCACGTCATCCACCGCAAGTTTGGCATGCTGCGGACCAACGTGCAGTTCGAAGACAGCATCGAGTTGGTGCGCTTCTTGCGTGTCTTGGCCGAACGCATCGGCCGCCCGGTCAGCGACGCGGTGCCCATCGTGGACGCCGTGTTGCCCAACGGCAGCCGCCTGAACTTGGTGTACAGCGCGGACGTGAGCCGGCGCGGTGCCAGCTTGAGTCTGCGTCGCGCCACGGACGAACCCATCAGCATCATCCAGCTCATCGACTGGAACACCATCAGCCCCCTGGCCAGCGCCTACATTTGGCTGGCGTTGGAGAATGGGATGTCGATGTTCCTGTGCGGTGAGGCGGCCTGTGGCAAGACCACGACGCTGAATGGGTTGTTGACGTTCATCGACCACCGCTCCAAGATCTACTCCGCCGAGGACACCCCCGAAGTGCAGCCTCCGCACCAAATCTGGCAGCGCCTTCTCACGCGGGAGACGGGGCCCGAGGCAAGCCACGTGAAGATGTTTGATTTGCTCAAGGCGGCGTTGCGGTCCCGTCCCGACTACATCGTGGTGGGCGAGATTCGTGGCGCAGAGGGCGCGGTGGCGTTCCAGGCCATGCAGACGGGTCACCCGACGGTGGCGACGTTCCACGCGACGGATCCCACCAGCCTGGTGCAGCGCCTCGGCGCACCACCCATCAACGTGCCCATGTCCTTCATGGACAACCTCAACCTGGTCTTGTTCCAGGAGACGCGGCGCGTCAATGGCGTGCCCGTGCGGCGCGTCACCAAGATCGTGGAGATTGCGGGTAGCAGCGCAGCGGGCATCGTCGCCATTCCGGTCTTCGAATACGATTCGGCCAACGACAAGCTCCGCTTCACCGGCAAGAACAACTCGTACATCCTCGAAGACAAGATTGCCACGCTGCTGGGCTTGAGCGACACGCGCCAAATCTACGGGACCCTCGAGCGCCGGGCATTGATTCTGGAGACGATGCTGCAACAGGGCATCACGGAGAACTCCGCCGTCGACGGGTGCGTCTCGGCGTTCATGAACGGCGGCGAAGAAGCGCTGCCCTTCGAATTGCCCCAGGAGTTGGAGGCATGAACGCCAAGCAACGCGCGGCGGCCGAGCAAGCCCAGCAAATGATGTACGCCATCGGCGGCGGCATCGTGGGCGTCGTGGTGTTCTTCGTGCTGTTGCTCTTTGGCCCATTCGATGGCGCCATGCGCATCATTGGCAGCATCGGCATCGGCGGCATCGCCGGCGGCATGGTGTTCTTCATGCCCAAGTTGAAGGAGGGCAGCCGGGGCGACCGCATCGACGAGGCCCTGCCGTTCTTCATCACGCACTTCGGTGTCTTGGCCACCACGGACATGCCGCGCAACGAAATGCTGCGCATCCTGGCCGAGAACGAGGAGTACAAGGAGATCGCCAAGGAAATGGGGCGCATCCACCGCTTGACCACCGAATGGGGTCTGTCCATGGTGGATGCGGTGCGCGCGGTCGCCGCCAACACCCCCAGCCCGGTGTTCTCCGAATTCCTGCTGCGCTTGGCGCACGCCGTGGAGTCCGGGCAATCCATCGAGTCGTTTCTGAAGTCGGAGCAAAAGGTGGTGATGGAGCAGTACAGCGCCATCTACCAAGCCCAGTTGTTGAAAGTCGACAGCTGGAAGGAAATGTATGCCAACACGGTGATGACCATCGGCTTCCTGGCGGTGTTCGCCGCCATCATCCCCATCATCAGCGGAGGCAACGTGGTGTTGTTGATGACGGGCGTGGCCCTCATCGCCGTCATCTTGGAGGTCCTGATGGGCATCATGCTCAAGGAGCGACTACCGGTGGACAAGCTGATGCCCAACCGGGACATCGACACCGCCGAGGAGCGCCGCATCGCGTTGGCCACCATGGCGGCCATTGCGGTGGCGGCCTTGTTGGCCTTCGTCGGGTACCTGATCCATTCCCTCGCCGTGGGCTTCATGCTCTCCGTCATCCCGTTGTTGGTGCCGGGCATTCTGGCGTCCCGCAGCGAGAAGAACATCCGCCAGCGCGAGGAAGACTTCCCGGCCTTCATTCGATCCCTTGGCGCGGCCGCGGCCGCGCGTGGTGGCGGCATCCGGGACGTCATGGAGCACGTGCAGACCAACAAGTTGGGCGCGTTGACGGAGTCCGTGCAGGCACTCTACCGGCGCTTGAGTTGGCACATCGACGACGCCCGCGCATGGAGCCGCTTCGGCGCCCAGACCGGCAGCCGCTTGGTGGACTCCTTCACGGACATGTTCGTGCACGGCATCCGCTCCGGTGGCAAGCCGGGCACCATCTCCCAAATCATCAGTGACAACATGATCAGCATCATGGGTCTCCGGACCAATCGTCGCGCCACGGCCGGGGCGTTCCGGGGCGTCTTGCTCGGGTTGGCCGGTGGCATGAGTCTGGTGCTGTTCGTCGGCGCGGGCATCTTCAGCAGCCTCATCGGCTTGTTTGGCGACTCCGCCGACATCCTGGCGGAGCAAGGCTTGTTGGAATTGGATCCGCACCAGGACACGAGCCTCATCAGCCCCCTGTTGTTCATCGTCATCGCCGTGCACGCCGTGGCGTCCGCGATGTTCTTCAAGCAAGTCGAAGGCGGACGCGTGTCGGCCAGCATGACCTGGATGGCGATCCACATGTGGCTCGGCATTGGCATCGGCATGCTCGTGGAAGAGAACCTGCCGAACCTGGTCGGCGCATAGGGCGCCAGGCGCCCCCATGCACCGTGACTCAACGGAGCATTCGCTGGTGGAAAACCGCTGGAGAACTCGACTGGAGCTTAGGGTTCCAGGAATTCGTCGAAGTAGCGCGTCAGGGCCGTCGAGACGGTCTCGCTGAAGTTCTTGCGCTTCGTCATGCGCGTGTAGTGTAGACGCAGCACTTGATCGACGGGGAGGCGCACTTTGACCTCCTTGAGTTCCGTCTCACCTGCCGCCATGTCAGAAAGTGCCCGCTGACCACCACGTTGACCCTGCATGAGCAACCACTGCATTTTGCCCGGCATACTTAGCACTTGTGAACGCTTTCACGGCCACTTATCAACCAATATGCGAAATCGGCTGTGTCAGGCACACGACAACATCATCCAATGGCTTGGATGGTCACTTCCGTGCAACAAAGGGGAATGAAAGGAAGAGGCGCCAAGCAAGCTCAGCGGTTGACGGCGTGGATTGCCTTGCCGTGCAGGGCTTCGGCGGCTTCCATGATGCCTTCCGACATGGTCGGGTGGGGGTGCACGGTCAAGGCCAAGTCCTCGACGGTGGCGCCCATCTCCATGGCCAGGACGGCTTCGGCGATGAGGTCGCTGGCGTGTTGGCCCATGACGTGGACGCCCAGCAGGCGGTCGGTCTTGCCATCGGCGATGACCTTGTAGAAGCCCTCCGTCTCGTCGTCCGCCAGGGCCTTGCCCAGGGCGGCGACGTTGAACTTGCCGACCTTGACGTCGTGGCCGGCTGCCTTGGCTTGGTCTTCGGTCAGGCCCGCGGTGGCGACCTCGGGGTCGGTGAAGATGACGCCCGGGATGGTGACCCAGTCCGCGGCGGCGCCCTTGTCGCCGGAGATCACCTCGGCAGCGACGACGCCTTCCTTGCTGGCCTTGTGGGCCAGCATGGGGCCGTGGGTGATGTCGCCGATGGCGTAGATGGTCGGGACGTTGGTTTGCATCTGCTCGTTGGTGGGCACGAAGCCGCGCTCATCGAGCTTGACGCCGGCCTTCTCCAAGCCGATGTCCTTGGTGTTGGGGCGGCGACCGACGCTGACCAGGACCACGTCGGCGTCGATGGTCTGGTCCTTGCCGGACTTGTCCGTGAAGGTGACCTTGCCGTTCTTGCCGCTGAATTTGGCTTCCTTGGCACGGGCTTCCAAGTGGATGGCCATCTTGCGCTTCTTGAGGCTGCGTTCCAGGCCCTTGGCCACTTCCTTGTCCACCCCAGGAATGAGCTGGTCCATCATCTCGATGACGGTGACCTCGCTGCCGAGATTCTGGTAGGCGCAGCCCAGTTCGAGGCCAATGACGCCGCCGCCGATGACGACGAGCTTCTTGGGGACCTCTTGAAGTTCCAACGCGCCGGTGGAGGAGATGACCTTCTTCTCGTCGAACTTGAAGCCGGGATTCTCAATGGAGTGGCTGCCCGTGGCGACGATGATGTGCTTGGCTTCGATGGTCTGCTTGCCATCGACCTTGATGGTGTTCTTGCCTGTCAGGACGGCGCGGCCTTGCACATGTTCGACTCCGTTGGCCTTGAACAGGCCGCCGATGCCGCCGGTGAGCTTC
>JBFKTF010000136.1:0-5417 GCA_041636435.1 Thermoplasmatota archaeon | reverse complement strand
CACGCCAAGCAGCCGGCTGATGGTGCCCGCCAGGATGCCCACCGCGGGGATTGTGGCGATGTGGGGCTGCTTGGCTTCGATGGGGGCGCGGCCGCGGGCCAGTTGCCAGGCGGTGGCGGCCAGCAGGAACCCGAAGAGCAGTTTGAGTGCGGTCACGGGCACCCGGGCAATGATGGCTTGGCCAATCACGACGCCGAGGGCGCCTCCGGCCACGAGCAAGACACCCATGCGCCAATCGACGGCGCCTTTCTGTGCGTGGCGCCAGACGCCAATCGGGCTTTGCACGGCGATGACGCACAGAGACAACGCCACGGCGTCCAAGAACGGCATGCCGACGACGTAGTGCAAGACGGGCGTGAGGACGATCCCGCCACCGACGCCGAGCAGGCCGCTGACGATGCCGGCGGCCACGCCGACGAGGAGGTCCAGGAGCACGCCCCAATCCACGCTGCACCAGCATGGGCCCGAGTGAAGACCCTGCCGCTACCGCGTGATGACCAGGGGCTCTTCCTGGGGCCGCACGGCGACTTGGCCTCGGGCGGGGCGCGCGGGGCGGTGGGGTAGTGGCTCGTCCTGGGGTGGGTAGAACAATGGCACCACGAGCATGGTGGCGAGCCACATGATGGCGACCGCCATGGCGGTGGCCAGCAGCGTGCGGCGCACGAGCAAGTCCGTTTGGAAGCTGAAGATTAGGAACGCCACCATGGTCGTCAAGGTGGTGAGGGTCACGGCCTTGCCCACGAATCGGTAGACGCGGTTGTGGTCCCCGGTCTGCTCCATGTTCCAGATGAGGTGGATCGCGTCGTCGCTGCCGATGGCCATGATGAACACCAACGGCAGCATGAGGCCCACGGAGAGTCCCACGCCCAGTAGGGGGAGACTGCCAAGCCACCAGAGGCTGGTGGCGCCCATGACGACGGCCGTGCACGCGGTGGCGCGGACGTTGCGGGTCAGCAACGCAATCATGACGACGACCAGCCCGAAGGCGAGCCAAGCGACGTAGTTCACCCAGGGCAGTTGTTCCTCGATGAACAAGTGACTGAACGCGTTGTTGCCAAACGGATGGGCTTGGGGGCCCGTGTAGGCGGGGTCCCGTTGGTCGGTGCCATAGTGCGCTTGCTGGGCTTGGTAGATTTGGCGCCACGTCGCATCCCAGACCCGGTCCACGTCGGCGTAGCTCAGGTCCTGGTGCGTGTCGTACGTGATGGTGGCCAAGTCGTAGCTACCGGGCTGCAAGAGCACGGTCATGAAGTTGGCAAAGGGCGAGGCAAAGATTTCGTCGAAGGTGGCGCGGATCTCGGCTTGGGTCTGCGGGTATTCCACGTCCCGCAAGTCGTCGTTGCCGCTGTTGCCCAACACGAATTGGTTGACGACGGCATCCGGGGTGCCGCCTTCGATGGCCTTCCAGGCCCGCACGATGCGGGTGAGGCTGGTGACGCTGAAGCCTTCCAACTCCGGGTCGTTGCGCAGTCCGTCGGCGAGGGTGTCTAGGAACGCGTGGGCCGTGGGTTGGGTCAGGTCGCCTTCGACGACGAGGAAATTGCTCACGGTGTCGCTGCGGCCCCCGAAGAAGGCGTCCGAGATGGCTTGCCCATCGTCGTGGACCCGATCGCCTTCGGGGTAGTTGAGTTCGGGGTTGCCAAACGGCTCCGGCTCCAGGGATTGGTATCCGGCCACGGCGCCTCCTGAAAGCAAGAGGATGGCGACGATGGTGACGCCCTTGTGCTTGTGCACGGCGCGGGCGATGTGGAGCATGGCGTCGCTGCCTTGGTGGCGGCGGCCCATCCGGCGCTTGCCAGTCAGCGTCAGGAGCGCCGGAATGAGGGTCATGGTGAACATGAAGGTCACCACGAGCGCGAGCGCGGACACGATTCCGAGCTGGGCCATGAGGATGCTGGGACTGAACCACATCAACAGCAGGCCAAGGGCCGTGGTGATGGTGGCGATCATCATGGCGATGCCGGCGCGGCTGCCGGCCGCTTCGAAGGCCGCTTCGTTGCTGGCGCCATCGGACTTGTGTTCCAGGAACTCGCTAACCATGTGGATGCCGTAATCGATGCCCACGCCGAGAATCAGGGGCACGATGGTCATGTTCAGGGCGCTGAAGGGAATCTCCAACCAACCCATCAGGCCGGCCGTCCAAATGAACGCCATGAGCAGGTTGGCGGCCGAGACGAGCAGGACGCGGGCATCGCGGAAGGCCAGATACATCACCAGCACGATGCCCCAGATGATGAAGGGCGCCAGGCGACTGATGTCCTGTTGCGTGACTTCGCTGGCGTGGGCGTCGAGGGCACTGACGCCGCGCACGGGCATCCGCTCTTCGACGTCGAAGACGTTCCAACGCAATGCGCACGGGGTGTCGGGGTCCTCGTCGTCGCAAGCCGCCACTTCGGCGCGGTACGCGTCGACCATGTCGTAGACGGCCCGGCCCAGCTCGACGCGGGTCAAGTCCTGGGAGCTGGTGTCGAAGAAGATGAGCGTGCGTCCCGCGACGAATTCGGGGCTGACCACGTCGTTGATTTGGTCGTCGGCGGCGTTGGCGCCTTGCCAAGCGGCTTCGTACATGAACGAGCCCTGCGGGTCCGTGCCGGGCAGCGCGTAGGCCTCGGGGCGGGGTGGGACGGGCTGGCTTGGATCGACGTCGCCGGAGACGACGCCCCCAAGGGCGCCTTGGGGGTTGTCGTTGGCGATGCCGCTGTTGGTGTAGTTGACAATCTTCAGGATGCCCGCCAGATCGATGGCGTACTCGGCAAACGGAATCTCTTGTTGGG
Organism: Thermoplasmatota archaeon; assembly: GCA_041636435.1. Classification (GTDB taxonomy): domain Archaea; phylum Thermoplasmatota; class E2; order JACPAO01; family JAHFTW01; genus JBFGSX01. Next base: position 2,643 of record JBFKTF010000136.1, on the reverse strand, counting down.
CAAAGTGCCAGAATTCGTCCATGCCGCGGACGTAGGTCTCGTCGCGGACATCCTGGCAGCCCCGGTCACCGGTCCGGTCCGGCCCGCCCATCTTGTGCGGCAACTGGTGTTGCAAGGCCTCGCACTTGGCGGGGTCGATGGCGTAGTAGACGTAGACGAAGTCGTAGAAGCCACGGAACTCCTGGCTGGCGTTCTTGGCGGCGATGGTGGTCGGATCGTCCTTGGGGAGGATCTTCAACAAGTCGGAGTCGGTCTCCAATTGGAACATCCCAAAGCCGACGACCACGGTCATCAATGCGATGATTGTCGTGGTGGCTTTGGCGTGCGCTGCACACCGTAGGGAGAGCCGGCCCAAGGCCTGGCCCACGCGCGGTCGACCACCCATGCAGGCAATCGAGGCCGCTCAAGGTTGAAAGGTCTTCTTGGTCAGTCGTCGCGGTGCTTTTCGGCGTCCCGTTCCTGCATGCGACGGATGTACTTCTTGCCCTCGTTGACGGCCGTGTCGAAGAGCAGTTCTTCGGTGTGGATGGATTCATCGTGGAGCTTCTGCGCCATGACGCGAATCGCCATCTCGCGGGCGTTCTCCGGGTAACCTTGGTCGATGAGCCGCGTGACGCTCTTGGCCTTCAGGGGCAAGGAGACCAGCACAATCCACGGGATGAGGCCGATGCTGAGGATGACGATGCTTCCCAGGTAGAAGTACGCCGAATACTGGGGGTACCAGATGACCAGCGCCGCCAGGGTCCAGGACGCCAGCAGCAACAAAATGAGGAAGAAGACCGCGAAGCGGACGAGCCGCAGGACCGTCTTGAGGGTCTTGTTGAGCTTGCGCAGCCGCTCGTCGACGACCTTCCAGAGGCCCATGATCCAACCCAGTCCGCGCTCGGCCATTGTGTTTCTTCGAGCGAGCCGGATTTAGTTAAGCGTGGTGCTCGGACGTGGTGGTCAACCAATGGCGGCCCGGGCGGCCGCGTCGGCTTCTTCGTTGCGCTCGCGGCGAATCCACTCCAGGCGCACCTCGTCGAAGCCTTGCAAGAGGTGCTTGGCTTCTTCGAACATGGGGCGCAGGTTGGCGGCCTTGACCTGGTATTTGCCTTCCAGTTGGCGGATGATGAGTTGGGAGTCGCCCTTGACGGTCACCGACGTGGCGCCGGCAGCATGGGCGGCCTTGAGTCCCGTGATCAGCCCCAGGTATTCGGCCTCGTTGTTGGTGCCTCGGGGGCCGCCTTGGCTGTGCACCGTCTTCTTGCCATGCACTTCCAGGATGGCGCCGCCGCCCGTGGGGCCGGGGTTGCCGTAGCAAGCGCCGTCAAACCAGACCGTCGCGTGGGTCACGACCGAGGCAGCCGGATGCAAGACATGAAGCCACCCACCGACATCCAAGCTCGTGCTCAAGGAGACGCTGCTGCTGCGCGCGTGGGCGGCCAAGAACGTCCCAATGATTGGCTACCTGAAACCGAAGTTGGTCCACCAGGACGACGATTCGGTGACGGTGCGCATCCCGCTGCGGCGACGCAGCAAGAACCACCTCAAGTCGATGTACTTCGGTGCCCTGCAAGTGGGCGCGGACGTGGCGGGTGGCTTCATGGCGCTGCGCCACGCGCAGAAGGCGGGGCAGCCCATCAGCTTCGTCTTCAAGGACGCCCAGGCCAGCTTCTTGCGCCGTGCCGAAGCGGACGTGGACTTCACGTGCCAAGACGGCGGCGCCATCCAGCGCACCGTCGACAAGGCGCTGCGCACGGGCGAACGGGTCGAGGTGCCGGTGCACATCGAGGCCATTGCGGCCGGCGAGACCGTGGCGCGGTTCACGCTCACGTTGTCGCTCAAAGCAAAGTAAGAAAGGAAGAGGGGGAGGAATCGAGTCTTACAGACCGGCCAGGCCTTGGTCGATGCCCATGAGGAGCTGGACCAGGAGACTCTGGCCATCGCCGCCTTCGGGTTCGACGGGCTCTTCGACGGGCTGGTGTGGCACGCCGTACAGGCCCTCGATCTCGAAGTCCATCATCTGGAATGCCATCAGCGGATCTTCGTAGATGATGGTGTACGTGCCGTAGCCCATCGCTTCGATCTCGTCCAGGCCCAGTGCCACTTCGTCGTCGAAGTAGTGGTAGTCACCGTTGGCGTCGACGATCGTCAGGCTGCCGCTCCAGCCAAGGGGCTGGTATGCGTCAGCGGCCACGAACAGGCTCTGGATGCCTTGGTTGACGGGGACTTCGATGAAGCCGCAGCGGCCGAGCCAGTCGCAGCCAGTCTCTTCGTGGGCGATGTAGTCGGCCACGAGCACGATGCCGGCTTCGGCGACGGCGCCCTGGGTGGGGTCGATGGCGCTGGCTTCCAGCGTGTAGACGCCCGGTTCACCCGGGCTGAAGATGTACAGCGTGCCGTCGTCGCGGTGGTCGCTGACCAGCTCACCGGCGGCGTCGCTCAGCAGCCACTCGACGTAGTGGCCTTCGGGCAGTTCGTCGACGCCGTAGAGGTTGGCCGTGACAAACGCCTGTTCGTGCTCGGCGGCGTTAAGGCGCAGCACATCGGATTGTAGGCCGATGCTGTACGGGGCACCGTAACTGACGCTGCCGCGGACGTCGCTGATCAAGTCGGCGTCGGTGAGAGTGTTCAGGATCTCGAGGGGGGACATCTCGGCCT
>JBFKTF010000135.1:0-5437 GCA_041636435.1 Thermoplasmatota archaeon | reverse complement strand
GGTTGCTGGCCACTTGTTCCGTTGCTTCAGAACCGGTCCGGCTGGACTTCTCCTGAAGATCGCTGCTGGTGCTGATGAGGACACCAGCGGCAATGGCGGCGACGAGCACGGTGGCGATGAAGACAATCATCGTACCGATGCCCACCTGGGCTTGTTCATCTTGCTTCAATTCTTGTCGGGAAACCATGGGGAAACACCCACTACTGCGGGTCCGACACGAAGCGATTAGGTCCTGTCGCTGCAGGCCTAGTCCGCGTGGTCTTGAGGCCGCATGGCCCCAGGTCCCATGTTGGCCCTAGGCTTGTGCGACGTCCCCGGGCAGGTGCTTGTCGAAGTAGTTGCCCAGCGCCGTCTCCATGGTGCTGCTGAGGCTGGTGCCGGTCAGCAGGCGGTGTTGGTGCAGACGCAGGTGCAGTCGGAGGGGGACGTGCACCTTGAATTCGCGCACATGGTCCAGGTCCTCGCTTTGGAAGGCAGGTTCGGCCATGCATTCCTGTCGGCCACGCCGGCACTTAATCTGCTGTGGCGGGGCAGGAAGGGGGTGCACATCGGGGGGATGTTGTCCCCTGGGGGACGTCACGCAGTGAACGCCATGGCCGCTTGGGTGCCGGTGGCGGCCACCACACGGACCTGGTGGGGGCCGCTGGCCACGGCCAGGTCATTGACTGTCAATTGCAGAATCTGGTCCGGACGCCAGACGTCGTCCTGGTCGCTTCCGAGGACATCGGCGTCGACGTCCTGCGCGATTTGGCCGTCGAGCAAGACGAGCACGTCGTGGGATGCCAATTCCGTCTCCCCCGTGTTGCGCACGTAGAGGACCAAGGGGTCCGTCTGCAGTTGCTGGACGTCGTTGATGAGGGTGATGTCGCTGCGCAACGCGCGGGAGGCTTGCTCCGTGCGTGCGCCTGCGTCGTTTCCTTGGTCTTGGATGACGACGCTCAAGATGCCCACGAAACCGAGGGCAATGAGGATGGAGGTGGTCAAGAAAATGGTCTCAGAGACCCCGGAGCTCGGCATGTCTTATGCGAGTTCCATCACCAGGCGGGTACCGAAGGAGTTCGGCGTGGTGAAGCCGATCTGTTGCGGGCTACCAACCTCAGGCAGCAGCACAATGCGCACATCCTCACGGACCGCGAACTCCATATTGATACCAGCCGAGGCGTCGAGATCCACATCGAGGCGGACCAAGTCACCCGCGGTCATCACGGGGTTGCTTGCCGAGAAACTGCTGTCGGCATCACGCAGGGCCGCAGCACCAAACGAATCGGTGTCCGCGCCACCACTGGCGTAATCAATCGACTTCAACGTGCTGTCGTCGCTGATCTGAATCTGCATCTGGCTCAGATCCACTTCACTGGCACCGGGTGCCAACGTGACGTAAATCTCCAGATCCTTCAGACCAGTACCGGTCGAGGAGTCACGCTTCCCGACGACGCTCTGCACCGCCAGGTTGCTGGCCACTTGTTCCGTTGCTTCAGAACCGGTCCGGCTGGACTTCTCCTGAAGATCGCTGCTGGTGCTGATGAGCACACCGGCGGCAATGGCGGCGACGAGCACCGTCGCGATGAAGACAATCATCGTGCCGATGCCCACCTGGGCGTTCGTGTCATTCTTGTACGTGCGGGAATCCAAACTGGGTCACCAACACGAGCCTCGGACGCGCCCCCACATGAAACCCGTGGTGGGGTCACAAGCCAAGCTTGGGAATGGTGTGGAGGCCCTCGTGCCCCGTTGGCCCCTATCCAACCAAGATGCGGTCCCGCATCCCATCGTCGTCCAAGGCCAAGGCGGCCTCGATCCAACCGGCGGCGCCGTCGGCTTCGGGATCGTCGCCCACGGCGGTGGCCGAGCAGAAGCAGTCCAAGGCGTTCTCCAAGAGGAGGCGCAGGGGCCGCTTGGTGGGCATGGGGCTGCCGGGTGCGATGGTGGCGCTGCCCACGTGGACCTTGGCCAACCATAGCCAGGCCAGACCTTCTTGGTAGTGGGCTTCGGGTTCGCGGGGGGCGGCCGCCACGGCGCTGCGGGCCGCGTCCAAGGCGCCAACGTAGTTGCCGATGGCCATGGTCAACATGGCGCGCCGCAGGAGCAGGTGCGGCGAGGCACCGCGGCGGCGAATCTCGGTCTCGACGCGGGCCAATTGATCGAAACAGGCCACGTAGTCGGTGTCCTGGCGGGGAATGGGGGAAACGGTGGGGCGCGGCATCGGGGGTCCTTCAAGTGTAGGTCGGCCGTCCTATCGTATAGTCCACCGCGAAGTGGACCAGGGTGGGACGGAGCCTCCGCCGCTGGAAGCGGATGTCCGGAGGGCCGGTCCGGCCCTGGGCCGCTGAATCAGCTGGCGCCTTCGCCGGCGGGCAAGTGGTTTTCGAAGTAGCGCTCCAGGGCATTGCTCATCGTCTGGCTCAGGCTGACGCCCGAAAGGAGACGGTGGCGATGCAGGCGCAAGTGTAGGGATAGGGGGACATGGACCTTGAACTCGCGGAGTTGGTCCAGGTCCTCGTCTTCATGTGCAGGCATACGACCTCAATCCTGGTCGACTCCCCGGCATACAAAAACCTCCGTGGCGGCCCGAGTGGGGACCTCAGGGGAATGCCACTTGGGGTCCATCGGGCACCCTCCCGACGGTCCAAACTCCCCCCGGGGCGACCAGTATTTGGTCATTTTGGAGCCTGGTCAAATATCCTGAAGCGCCCGATTGATGTTTGTCTCTGGCAGCACGCCAGGGAGGAAGTGACCCACATGTTGAACGCAGACGCCCTCATGGGCATCAAGAAACCGGATATGAACGAAATGAAGGAAGTGAAGGTGAAGCTTCCTGTGCGCCAGCTCCTGAAGCTGCACTACATGAAACTCACCAGTTCGCGCACCTTCAGTGACGTCGTGTCCGAAGCCCTGACCGAGTACTTCACGGAGATCGAGCCCAAGCCCGAAAGCTCCGAACAAGTCCAATAGGACGTACCCACACCCTCTTTCATCTTCCCCCCTTTGGCCAACCAGTGTCCCCTGGGCCCAGCCTGCGCACCCGGCTTCTGCTGATGGTGCTCTTGATTGCCGCGCCGGCGTTCCTGCTCACCGGCATCTTCGCCTACCGCCTGGGAGCCCAATCGGACACGCTGGTTCCGTTGGCGTGGACCTTGTTCGCCATGGCCGGCACCACGCTGCTCATGGCGCGCATCGTATGGGAGCCCATGGTGGACCGCCCATTGCAGGCCCTGGAGGACGGCGCCGTGGCGTTGGCCCGAGGCGACGCCACCCAAGTGCGTGGGGCCCGCTTGCCCCGGGAGCTGGAAGGCGCCGCCGCCGCGTTCGACCGCATGGCGGACCAAGTGCAGCGCACGCAGTTGACGCTGGAACGACAAGTGGCAGAACGCACCCATGCACTGCAAGACCGCAACAAGCTCCTGACCGAGGCGACGCGCTACAAGAGCGAGTTCCTGGCCAACATGAGCCACGAGATCCGCACGCCCCTGAACGCCATCATTGGCATGGCCAACGTGCTGAGCGACATGGAGCTCGACCCCGAGGCCCGCAATTCCGTGGAGACCATCTCGGTCAGCGGCCAGCACCTGCTCACCGTCATCAGCGACATCCTGGACATCAGCCGCATCGAGGCCGGCCGCATGGATCTGGAGGTTGCCCCGATGAGCACCCGGGACGTCATCGAGGAGGCCGTCAGCCTGGTCGCCCCGACCGCGCGCGACAAGGGCGTGGAACTGATTGTCGACATCGGCCCCGATGTCCCACCCGGCCTGGAGGGGGACGCGGGGCGGCTGCGGCAAATCATCGTCAACCTGGTGGGCAACGCCGCCAAGTTCACGGACAAGGGCCGCATCACCGTGACGGCCCGCTACATCGACCAGCAACTGCAGGTCAGCGTCCAGGACACGGGGATGGGCATCCCGGCCCACCTGCACGGCCAGCTCTTCACGCCGTTTCACCAGCTGGATGCCACCAGCCACCGCAAGCATGGCGGCACAGGGCTGGGCTTGGCCATCAGCCAACGCCTCGTGGAGCTCATGGGAGGCACCATCCGGCACGAGCCTCCGCCAGAGGAAGGCGCCCGGTTCGTCTTCGAGGCCCCGTTGGCGACGTGTCGTGCCCCGACGCCCGAGCCCTGGGCCGAAGGCCCGGACCTGTCCAAGCACCGCGTCCTGCTGATCGACGATTTGGACGTCAATTTGCGGGTGCTGCGCCACCAATTGGAGGCATGGAGCATCCGAGTGGACACCGAGACCGACCCCCGCAAGGTCCCGGAGCGCCTCGACGGCCACAGCGCCATCATCACGGACCACCAAATGCCGGGCATGGACGGGCCCGCCATGGTGGAGCGTTTGCCAGACGACCACCCACCCATCATTTACCTGACCTCGGCGCACCTGCAACCGAAGGACGTCGGCGGGGCGCCGGTGCTGCAGAAACCGGCCCGCGCCGTCGACCTGTACCGGGCGCTGCTGCAGGCACTCAACCTGAAGGTGGAGGCGGCCGCGGCGCATGCATTCGACCATGAATTCGCCAGCAAGCACCCGTTGCGCATCCTCGTCGTGGAGGACAGCCCCGTCAACCAGCGCGTGGCGCTGGCGATGCTGCAGCGGTTTGGATACAAGGCGGACGTGGCCGGCGGAGGCCGCGAGGCCATCCACATGGTGGTCCAGCACCCCTACGACCTAATCCTGATGGACGTGGAGATGCCCGATTTGAACGGCCGTCAAGTGGCCCGGCAGATTCTCAAGACCGGCAACCCCGCCTACATCGCGGCCATGACGGCCCACGTCAGCCCCGAACACCGAGCGGCATGCGAGGACGCCGGCATGCACGACTACCTCGCCAAGCCCGTGGCGGTCGAGTCGTTGGCACGGGCATTGAAGGCGGCATCCGACCATGGACGAAAAGCGTCAAATGCCGCGGCTCACGCTATTTGAACCGATTGGTCCAAACGTTTCATTGACCACCACAACCGGAAAGAACCCGGCCGACTCGCCGCCGCCATGGGCATCCTTCTGGGCATCGTGCTCACCCTGGCCGGCATCGCACTCGCCGCCGGCTGGATGCCCGGCGCCAGCGGCATGGCCCTCGGCCCCCGCATCGGCGTGGGCCTCACCTTGGCCACCATGGGCGGGCTGATGCTCGCCATCCCCTGGACGCGGTACTGGATCGAACGCCGTGCCGTGCCCGAAGACTACGAGGGCCGCTGCCCCGTGGGGGAGTCCTGCCCCCAGTGCGGCGCCTTCAACCTGAAGCCCCGGCAGACGTGCCGGAGCTGCTCCGCGGCCGTCAACGAGGCCCGGAACGGTTCCTAAACGCTCATATGGGGGACCAAAGTCGGCCGCCTCGCCGACGGAACGCATTTGGCGCTCCGCACACCGCTCCCATGGTGTAGTGGCCAATCATGACGGCCTTTCAAGCCGTCGACTCGGGTTCAAATCCCGGTGGGAGCACT
>JBFKTF010000134.1:0-5473 GCA_041636435.1 Thermoplasmatota archaeon | reverse complement strand
GCTGGCTGCTGTTCGGTCTGCTCTTGTTGCCCGTCGGCGCGGCGCAGATTGTGGCGGTCGAGGCGGACATCGTGCAGCCAGTGGATTTTGGCTTGGGTGTGGCGGAGGACCAGGACAGCGGCGAATTTTGCAGCAACCAAAACCTCGTGGCCACCAACACGAGCCTGGCCTTTGCGGAAAACGAGTACGCCACCGGCTGTGCACTGTACACGGTGGAGATGACGCCCCCCGCCCGCTCCGGTCACTTCCGCGTGGGGTTCGTGGCGGACCGCACCGTGGAGGACTCGGCGGGCGGCGCCGTCCCCATCCGGGCCGCGCAAGAAATTCGCATCGAATCCAGCGAGCGCAGTGGCCGTTTGGATATCTTTGACCCAGACAAGGGCACGATGCCGCCGACGGATTACGTCACGCCGTTCTTCGAAGGCGGGGGCCACATCGTGCTGGGTTGGTATTTTGCCGACGACGCAGGCCAAGGTGCAGCTGGCCTCAACCTGGGCGGCGGCCACGCCTACGCCGCCAGCATCCGCGATGCGCACGTCTTCTTCCCCAACGTCCAGCTCACGCCCCCATCGGATGGCACCACGCTCATCCTGCCCGAGGACGTGGCCAACACCGCCACGGAGGTGCGCGTGACCCTTGCCCCCGGGACCAAAGTGACCCGCATCGCGGCCGATGGGTTCACCGTCCAGGCCGCCGTGGAGGGCCGGACCGTCGTGTTGGATGGCGCCGCCTTGGCCCAGTACGGGCAACGGTTCGTGTTCGACGTGGCCATCCAGCCCACCCCCACCAGCATCGCTCCGCTGCATTGGATTCCTCCGTTCTTGGTGCCCCTGATCGGCGTGGCGGCGGTGGCCCGCAGTTGGACGTACTACCAAGGCACGCGCCTCATTTACCGGCGCACGGCGCGCTACGTGCTGATCATCGCCACCATTGGCCTGCTGTATGCCTTGGCCATCAGCATCGTGGCCCCCTTGCTGCAAGGAGCCGAGTTGGCCATCTTCCCACTGAGTGCCATGGCGGCCGCCACCTACGTGCAATGGCTGGTGTTGGCATCGGCCTTCGTCGCCATCATCTTGCTTGCCAGTCGCAGCCAGCTTGTGGCGGTCCAGGACGACCTGCACCGGCGGGAACGGCAACGCGAAGAATTGCTGCGCAGCAACCGCGAGTTGGAGCACTTCGCCTCCGTGGCAAGCCACGATTTGCAGGAGCCGCTGCGCAAGGTCGCTGGCTTCACGGCCTTGCTTGCCGAGGACCCGGACGGCGCCGAGGCGAAGGCGTACGCACGCTATGCCCACGACGGGGCCACGCGCATGCAACGCATGGTGCAGGACTTGTTGCGTTACTCGCGCATGGGCCAACAAGAGATTGAGCGGTTGCCCATCGACATGGACGAGTTGATCGACGAAGTCGCCCTGGATTTGGGCACCCTGCTGGAGGAGGCGGGCGCCACCGTGGAGCACCGAGATCTGCCACAGGTCATGGGTGCGGCCAGTTTGGTGCGGCAATTGCTGTCCAACCTCATCCAGAACGCGGTGAAGTACCGCCACCCCCAGCGTGCACCCCGCATCCGCATCAGTGGCCACCAATGGCCGTTCGAGACCCAAATTGTCGTGGCCGACAATGGCCGCGGCATTCCGAAAGGGCAAGAAGAGAAGGTCTTCCAATTGTTCCGTCGCGTCCACGAGGACCAACCAGGCACCGGCATCGGCCTCGCCTTGTGCGCCCGCATCGTGGCGTTGCATGGCGGCCGCATCTGGGTGGAGAGCGACGACAAGGGCAGCCGATTCCATTTCACCATCCCGAGGGACACATGAACATCTTGATGGCCGACGACGACGAAGGCGACATCCTCCTGGCCCGGGCCGGCATCCGCGGCATGGACGTCGAATTGGACAGCGTGCTCAGTGGACGGGCCTTGCTGGAGCGATTGGCCCACGGCGCCCGCCCGGACCTGGTGCTGCTGGACATCAACATGCCCGGCCTCAGCGGGCACGAAACGTTGGCCGCCATGCAGACAGACCCGGACACGCGGGACATCCCCGTGGTGATGTTGACCACCAGCGATGCCGATGCGGACATCGCCATGAGCCATGCCGATGGGGCGTTTGGATACATCCACAAGCCGCTGGACAAGGAGAACCTGGAGCGCGTCCTGCAGGCCGTGGCCGAGCGGGCCGCCCCAGAAGGCACCCTGGGATAGTCTCATATAGAAGTGCTAACTGCGCGCCCATGAGACTGGGCAACCAGGAGTGCATCATCATGGGACGAATCATCGGCATCGATCTTGGTACGACGAACAGTGAAGCATCCGTCATGGAGGGTGGCTCCCCGAAGATCATCCCCAGCGCGGAAGGCAACGTGTACGGCGGCAAGAACTTCCCGTCCGTTTTGGCCTTCACCCGCGACGGCGAGGTGCTGGTGGGCGACTCCGCCAAGCGCCAAGCGGTCACCAACCCCGAGCGCACCATCCTCCGCATCAAGCGCAAGATGGGCACCGACTACAAGGTGACCATCGACGACAAGGAGTACACGCCGCAGGAACTGAGCGCCAAGATCCTGGGCAAGATCAAGCACGACGCCGAGAACTTCCTTGGCGAAGAAGTGACGGACGCCGTCATCACGGTCCCCGCCTACTTTGACGACGACCAGCGCCAGGCCACCAAGGACGCCGGCAAGATTGCCGGCCTCAACGTGCGCCGCCTGGTCAACGAACCCACGGCCGCCGCCTTTGCCTACGGCATGGACAAGGAAGCCGAGGGCGACATGAAGATCGCCGTCTACGACTTGGGTGGCGGCACCTTCGACATCACGATCATGGAGATGGGCGACGGCGTCTTTGAGGTGCTGAGCACCAACGGTGACACCCACCTGGGTGGCACCGACATGGACGACGCCATCATCGAGTACCTGGCCAAGACCTTCCAGGACAAGACCGGCATCGACGTGCGCAACGACAAGCAGGCCATGCAGCGCCTGCGCGACGCCTCCGAGCGCGCCAAGATGGAGCTCTCGGGCATGACCCAGACCACCATCAGCCAGCCGTTCTTGGCCGTCAACGACGAAGGCCCCCAGCACCTGGAGCTGACCCTGAACCGCGCCAAGGTGGAGGAGCTCATCCGCCCCATCGTCGAGCGCACCCGCGGCCCCTGCGAAGGCGCCCTCCGCGACGCCGGCCTGAAGAAGGAAGACGTGGACAAGGTCATCCTGGTCGGTGGCCCCACCCGCATCCCGATGGTCCAGAAGTTCGTCGAGGAAGTGTTTGGCAAGAAGCCCGAGCGCGGTGTCGACCCGATGCAGTGCGTCGCCATGGGCGCCGCCATCCAGGCCGGCATCCTGAGCGGTGAAGTGGACAAGGAAATCCTGCTGCTCGACGTGACGCCCCTGACGCTTGGCATCGAGACCATGGGCGGCGTGCGCACCGAATTGATCGGCCGCAACACGACCATCCCCCACAAGAAGAGCCAGGTGTTCTCCACCGCGGCCGACAACCAGAGCCAAGTGGAAATCCATGTGCTGCTGGGCGAGCGCCCCATGGCCGCGGACAACAAGAGCCTGGGCCGCTTCATCTTGGACGGCATCCCGCCGGCCCCCCGCGGCTTGCCCCAGATTGAGGTCACGTTCGATATCGATGCCAACGGCATCTTGAGCGTCACCGCCAAGGACCTGGGCACCCAGAAGGAACAGAAGATCACCATCCAGGGCACCAGCAAACTGGACGACGAGGAAATCGAGCGCATGAAGCGCGAAGCCGAGGAGCACGCCTCCGAGGACGAAGAGCGCCGCGCCCTCGTCGATGCCCGCAACACCGCCGACCAGGCCGTGTTCCAAGCCGAGAAGCTCGTCGACGAAAACGGCGACAAGCTCAACGGCCACCTAGAACCCGTGCAGGCCGCCATCAAGGAACTCAAGCAGACCCTCGAGCAGGAAGACGCATCCAAGGACGACTTGGAAGCCAAGACCGAAGCGCTGAGCAAGGCGATGGAGCCCGCCGTCATGGCGATGTACGAGAAGGCGGCCGCCGAGGCCCAAGCCTCCGGTGACGCCCCCGGTGCGGGTGGCGACGGCGAGGCCTGGACTGGCAACCCGTCCGGCCCCGACAGCGACGACGGCGTCATCGACGCCGAACCCGTCGACGACGAGAAGAAGGACTGAGCGCAGCGAAGGCATTCTTCTCGACGTTTGATGGCGGACCAACCGGCCCGACGGACGACGATGAGAAGGGCGAACCCCGCTTCGCGGCGCGTCCGCTCCCTCCCCCGTTTCTCCCCCCTTTCAATTTGTCGCCATCTCCCTGGCGCGTGCTTCAACAACGACGACCCAGTCCAATCCGTGATGGAGCCGTGTGCTCCGTGAGAACATGCATTGGAACCCACTGGAAATCTTTGGAACCCAAGACCAGCCCAACGAACGACAACACCACGTCCTGCCCCATCCCGATGGCTGGGCCGTGGCACGCTCCGGAGCCCAGCGCCCCGCGCGGGTCTGTGAGACGAAGGACGAAGCGATGGAGGAAGGCATCCGCATCGCGACCAACCAGGAAGGCATCCTGGTGGTGCACGGCCAAGACGGCACCGTGCAAGAACAACGGAACTACAGCTGATTCCTTTCGAGGAAACAGCTAATCTCGCAAGACCCCACCAATCAGGGTATATAGTGTGGCCAGGGGTCTTTGACCGTCCCTCGGCGTCAGCCGCACTCGACCCACTTCGCTGAGGGGCATGTCATGGTCGCTTGACCATGATTTCCCCACCCGGGGTCGCCGCATCGCATCAATCTTCGGCCCCGGGACCCCTTCTTGGGGCTCCAAGACCGACCATCACTTGGAGCGGGGGCTTCGCGCCGCCACGAGGGCGGCGAGCACCAAGAACCAGGGCAGCGGCGAATCCCTGGCGCGCGGCGCCGGCTCGGGTGGCGCATGCCATGGCTCCAGCCGGATGGTGGCTTCCCCCTCCATCGCTTCGTGCACGACGATCGCCCAGGGGCCGGCCGTGGCGTTGCGGATGGTGAACGTGGCGCTGCCATCGGCGAAGGCCACTTGCTGTCCAGCACCGTCCTTGACGGTCACGTTGAACACACCGGCCACGTCGGCCTCCACGCGGACATCCACGTCGCGGGTCCCGTTGTTCCAAGTATAGGTCGTGGTGCGTTGCTGGCCGTCGCCGGCCACTTGAATCTGCACGGGACTGCCGTCAATGGAGATGCTGCGCACGATGGGGGCCGGAGGAATCGGCGGCGCCGCTGGCAGCGTCATGTTGGTGTCGCCTGCGGTGTCCATGGTCAAGCCCACGAACGCCCCGGTCGCCGTCACGTTCCACCACTGCACGTCATCCCACACGGCCGTCAAGGGGATGCCCCACACCAATTGCACAGCCTCCGTGATGGTGGCATCTTGAGGTCCACCGCGCAGCACGACGTGGGTGGCGTTGCCAAGAGTCCACGCCACGGTGACGCTGGCGGGCACGCTGGCGCGCAG
>JBFKTF010000133.1:0-5511 GCA_041636435.1 Thermoplasmatota archaeon | reverse complement strand
CCGCCGATGCGGCGCAGGTTGTACTGCATGCCGTCGGTGAACGCGACGATGTGGCCAGAGTCCACCGTGAACTTGCCGCCCGGGCCGACGTGGTGCTCTTCGATGGCGCCGTAGCTGCTGAGCAGCAAGTCGCCCTTGCCGCTGACCTTCAACATCACGAAGCCTTCGCCCGAGAAGAAGCCCTTGGCGCCTTGCCACTTCGTGTCGACCTCGATGTCCGCGTGGCTGGCCAAGTAGCTGCCATCTTGCACGATGAGCGAACCATCGAGTTCGTGATGGTACAAGTCGCCGGGGAGGCTGGGGGCGAAGTGGATGAGGCCGCCGGCGGGTCCCGCCGTGAAGGTGTTCTGGAAGAACGACTCGCCGCCCATCAGGCTGCGCTTCAGCCCCTTCATCACGCCGCCGCTGCTGGTCTTGATCTCAATGTCGCCCAGCATCGCCATCATGGCGCCAGCTTCTGCACGCACGGATTCGTGGGGGCTCAACTCCACGCGGGCGCGGGCGTAGCTAGGACGATGGCTGATGTCAATCTTCATGCCCCGCGCAGATGAGGCCCGCGATTCAACCGTTTGCTTCGATTGCCGCTGCTTCCGCCTTGGACAACCCGAGCCGCTTGGCCATGTCGTCCAGCATGCGTCGCTCCTTGGCGGTCACCGTGCCGTCGTCGCGGGCCAAGCGCACTTGCTCCGCGTAGAATGCACGGCGCTCGTCGGCGCCATCGGGGTCGTCGCTGGGGAAGAACCGCATGGTGAGGTGGCCCGCCACCATCTGGATGGGGCGGAACAAGAACGCCAAGGCCACGGCGACGGCCACGGAGGCGACCTTGGATTCCGTGTCGATCAGCGTCTCGACGGTCTCGGTCATGACGACGAACGTCACGGCCACGAAGGCGGCGGCCGTGGTTTGCGTGACGCCGACGCGGAAGCGCCGGTCCAGGTCGACGATGCGCCCACTGAGCACCGCGTAGACGATGGCAGGGAAGTACAGCATCGCCACGACCCCCACGACGATGTAGTCCAGGGGGATGGCGACCAAGTCCGCGGCCGCCACGACATCCCCCGGTTGGTATTGGTACGGGGCAAACAGCCCCATCGTCAACAGCAGCCACAACACGTCCCGCGTTCCGAAGGCCAGCAACAAGGCCGCGCCGCGGCGACGCTCTGGCGTGCCGGGCTTGGACGAGAACAACGCATGGACCCCGGCCACCACCGCCCAGACGAAGGGCACCATGAACAACGGTTGGATGGGCAGGATGGCGTCCCAGACGAAGAGGCTCACGACGTTGGCCACGATGAGGCCCGTGTAGGCCCACACCAACACGCGCCCGATGCGGCTGCGCAAAGGATCCGTGGCGGCACCGGGGACAGCCCACATCAAGAAGACGAGGTAGACGGGTGCCAGCAACAGGCCACTGGCCAAGGCCACCGACAGCAACGCGTGTCCTGCGCGTGGCGTGTCGTGGGCAATCCAGGCCAAGGCGTCGGTGCTGAACTGCACGGCCTCCAGGAGCAGCAACGCCACGAGTGGCAAGCCGATGCGGTATGGGAGTCCTTGCCGCAGCACGACGAAGGCCAGCAGCAGCCCGACCGATCCGGCGGCGACGTTGAGCCAGAAGCTCCACGTGAACGCCCACTCCACGCAGCACGAGTCGAGGCGGTGGGCATCACGGTTGCGGTCGTTGGACAGGCCGGGTCCGCCCAGAACCGTTCTTGAACACAAGTGCTCATCCGCCCCGTATGCACGCACGTGTGGTGGGCCTAGCGGTCCTCGTCAGCCTGGCGATGCTGTTTGCGCCAGCGCAGGCAGCCGACTTCAACGACAACGACTACCACGAATACATCCTGTACAACGTGGACACGCCCAACATCGATGTCCTCATCGTGCCCCCCGTGTCGCCCTACTATGGCCGCGACTTGACCAACATCGAGAAGTCGGTGCAGGCCTGGGACGACGGCATCAACGAGCTCGGCCCCGCCTGGCTCGCCGACGGTGTCAACATCAACTACTACACCCTGGGCTACGACACGCCCACGCCCGAGGCCCTCGCGGACCCCGAGATCATCATCTTCAGTGCCGAGTACAATCCCGTGCTCCTCTTCGGCATCGGCTACGCCGCCCCCGTCACGTGGTGCCACGGCATCGGCTTTGGCGAACCCGCCAGCGTGATGACGCCCGACATGTTCCACCAGCACGAGCAAAGCCCCTGGGCCAGCATGCACGCCCAGTGCGACGATGGTGGCTTCCAATGCACCGTCATCAACACCAGTTTCTTCTGGCTCCCCGACCAAGAGAATGAGATCTACATGTACGATCTCAACCAGCACGAACTGGGCCACTGCCTGGGCATCGGCCACGTCGGCGACGCGCTGGACTTCGAGGCCAACAACTACCCCGTGCAGGACATCATGTCCTACCAGCACGACGCCAGCCAGGTCCACTGCGTCAGCAGCCTCAACATCAAGGCCCTGGAAGCCGTCTACGGTGACCTGCTGGGCCACCCCGAACTGCACCAGCACGCCGGGTCCTACGTCCACATGAGTCCCAGCCAATACAACCACGTGGACTGCCTGAACCCGGGCACCAGTTGGCTTGACGTGGGCGCCGCTAGCCCCATCGGCCACGTGCACCCGGCTCCGGGCAGCACCATCAACGGTGGCGGCAGTGGTGGTGGCGGTGGCGATCCGCCGGCTCCCGCCCCGGCGCCCGCAGCGCTCACGGCCAGCAAGGGCACCAAGGGCAAGAACAGCGTCGTGGACCTCGCATGGAGCAGCGGCGCCGCCAGCGTGGATGTGTTGCTGAACGGCAACCTCGAATCCACGCTCGCCAACAACGGTGCCTACACGAGCAACCTGGGCAAGAACCCCAGCGGGACCTACACGTTCCAGGTCTGCAACGCGGGCACCAGCGACTGCAGCAACACGGCCAGCGTCGTCTACTGAGCCGACGCGCCCCCTTCTCCCCTTCTCCCTTGCCCCAAGGGGCGCCTACACAATGACTAAGCGCGGCGCGGCGAGGTGCTGCGCATGCGCTGGGTGCCCATGCTCCTATTGACCGCCGCCTTGGCCGGTTGCACCGCGGTCGACGACCCGTCCTTGCAAGAGACTCCTCCGGAGCCCGCCCCGGCGCCCGGCCAGAACTTCACGTACGAGGGACTCACGGAATTCTGCCTCGACGAGGAATCCTGCCTGTTCTGGGATGGGCAGTTCCATGAGGGTGCCGTCTACGAACTGGACACCCTCGAATTGGATGCCCTGGTGTTCCCCGTGCCGGCCCCCAACCCCGTCACGGCCACCGCCGCCGCCGGCATGGCCACCGCTCGCTGGGCGGACGTCGAATTGTTGGCCGAGCCATGGTTTGCCGAACAGTGGGAGCTGCGCACCTACGTCATCGGCACGGACCAACCCACCGCCGAAGCACTCACCGACCCCGAAATCTTGGTCATCAGCGAAAGCGGCCAACGCAGCACCAGCATCGGCCTCAACGCCGAACAGCTTGCCTGCACCATCATCGGGAGCGACGGCCAATACACCAGCACCGACGACTTCGTCGACGGCAGCCTCGCCACCAAGGTCTACCCCGTGCACGAACACGATGGCATGGCCATCTTCGCCGCCGAATGCATCACGGGCGGCTTCCGCTGCGTCGCACTCAACTTCGCCGGCTTCCTTGGCGGCAACAACCCGCTCTACGACCTCGTCGCCCACGAAGTCGGTCACTGCCTCGGCGTCAGCCACGTCGGCGACGCGTTGGACTTCAACGCCCGCTACGTCCCCGTCGACGACATCATGAGCTACGCCGACAACCCCAGCCGGGTCAGTTGCGTCAGCAGCCTCAACGCCCGCACCATGGAAGGCATCTACGCCGAACTGGCCGGGCAAGAGCCCCCGCAATGGCTGCTGGACGATTGGTACTACGCCATGGACCCCTGGGACTACCACCAAGTGGAGTGCAGCAACCCGCCGCAGTGATCAGGGACGCAGCACGGCGCGCTCAATGCGCACCGCTTCCAGGTGCGGCACGCCCAGGGCCTCGCGCAGGCGATCCAGCATTTCGCGCTCCTTGGCTCCGATGACGCCGTCCATGGCCGCGATCTCCACTTGCCGGCGATAGGTCGCGATGGGGTCCCCGCCAGCGTGGCCGGGCAGCAGCCGGTCCGCCAGTCGATGGGCAAAGGCGTGCAAGGGCTGGAAGCCCAACGTGATGACGCCTGCGGCCGCGATGGCCAGTGCGGGGCTGTCCACGCCCACCAGCATCTCCACGCCCTCGGTCATGACCAAGAACACGGCGGACACGACGGCCAACACCAGCGCCTTTTGGATCGTCTGGCGCACTTGGTCATCCAAGCCCAGCACCAAGCCGGCCAACACGGCGTAAATCAAGAACAACAAGTGCACCAACAGCAAGGCCTTGACGCCCAGCAAGAGCCAATCAAAGCCCCCCGCAAGCCAAGCCGATTGCTTGGCGACAATCGCCGCCACGAACAACACCACCACCGCCACGTCCCGCAACGCGAACGCGCTCAGGTACGCCGCGGATTGCCGGCTCGGGTCGCGGCGATGTTGCTGCCACGCCGCCACGAACGCCCATGTCCCGATGGCGATGTGCGGGCCACTCACGACGCCCACGTAGCCGCTGATTTGTTGGTACCATGCGGCATGGTCCAACCAAAGCCACAACGCCAACGGGACCACGAGCGCCGCCGCAATCCAAGGGGCCGGTCCCATCCGTCGCAGACGGCGCATCGATGGCAAATCGACCGTTTCCACCAACAGCCATCCGTACAACCAAGGCGATGCCGCCAACGTCCAGCGCACCACGTCCAACCATGGTCCTTGGAAGAAGCCCGCCAAGCCATCGGCCAACCCAAACCACCCAATGCCATCGACCAGCAAGACCGTCGCCAACGCCAAGCTCACCCGCTGCTTGGGGGCCGCCGCCAAGACAACACCCGCCATGACGACGGCGACAATGCCGAGGGCAAGTTCCAGGCCGTCGAGCACGGACACAGGCGCCCGAAGGCGTCGGCGGCTAACGCTGTTGCTGCGTGGTCGGCCAGTTGCGCTGCAGAAGAGTGCAAGGAGCCAATCCTTTCGTGGCCACGACGCGACCTGCAAGAAACCGCCCAACGGCGGGGGAATGGCTAAGAATACTCGGCCAAGATTTTGCTCCTCTTGCTGGTCGGCGCCTCGTTGGACAACGTGGTCCATGCGACACGCCAGCGGGAGCAAGCCGGACTGGGTGGTGCCCGCATCGCCGTGGACACCACGTGCCTCCTGCGCACAACGACTGGCATCGAGCACACCACCGCAGCCCTCGTTGCGGGTCTCGTGGACCGCGGGCTGCAGCCCGTGTGCCTACAGCCTTGGGCACCGGGCAGTCACCGGATACCCGGCACGCACCGCGTCCATTGGCGCAGGCGTTTGCCCATTCCATTCTACGATCGCCTGGCCGCATTCGGTCGGTTCCGCTTCACGCATTGTGCCGACTTGTTGCATCTGCCGACGCCGCAGT
>JBFKTF010000132.1:0-5538 GCA_041636435.1 Thermoplasmatota archaeon | reverse complement strand
GGCGTCTCCTGCCACGCTGCGGTGCACGTCGCGCACCAAGTCGGCGTCGGCGATGTGGGGCCACGGCGCATTGTACTGGACGCGGAAGTCGTCCATGGCTTGCCGCCCGTCGGTGCCACTGACCGACAAGACCACCAGATCGGGGTAGGCCGCTTGCATGTCCCGCAGCAGCGGCACCGAACGCTGGCAAGGCCCACACCACGTGCCCATGAAGTCCAGCAACACGGTGCGCCCTTGCAGCTCCGTCAGGTTCCAGTGCCGACCGTCGATGTCGACGGCCTGGAACGGCGGCGCGGGCACGGGGTCGTCCAACTCGCCCGTCAAGAATTGCCCCACGCAACCGCTCAGGGACACGGCCACGACCAGGAAGGCAAGCGCCAGGCGCACAGGTGCTCGATGGCGTTTGGCACTCATCGTTTGTGGTGCGGGTCGAGGCGCAGTCTATGTATGGTCGCCCAGGTGGGCCATCGTGGACGCACGCCCCGTCCTGCTCCTGCTGTTGTGCCTGGCCATCGCCATGCCCGTCAGCGGTCAGGAGCCCACCCCTGGGCCGGACGTCGTCATGCTCGTCCACCACCCCCATCCGGACGACGCCGACATCTTGGGCGTGCCGTTCCTGAAGGACTGCAGCCGCGCCTGCGACGCCTTCGCTGCCCGCCACGGCGGCCAAGCGGCGTTCCGTGACGGCGTCGATTTCCCGGGCTTCGTCGCGGATGGCCAAATTGTCCACGAAGGCTTGCCCCCTGGCGGCTTCGATGCCACGCTGCAATTGTACGACGATGCCGTGCGCGAACGGCTGGCCATCGAGACGCCGGTCAGCATCACCATCGGCACCCGCGTCGTGGAAGCCGAGGTGCGCACCAGCATCTGGGTCGGCAGCGAACAAGACCTGGGCGATGGACTTGTCTTGTGGGTGGCCTTCGTCGAAGACCCCGTCCACTACGAACCACCCCCGGGGCTGAGCAACGGCGTCGTCGACCACCCCTTCACCGTGCGCGCCGTGGAACGCATCGGCGCCGTCGAACCCACCGGAGAAGACCGCGTGGATCTGGTCTTGCCATTGGATGACGACTGGGATCGCGCCCGCCTCCGCTTGGCGGCATGGGTGGAACAGGACCGCGGCGCCTTGGGTACCTTCGCCCCGGGCGAAGTGGTGCAGGCCGCCAGCCACCCGGTGCTCTCGTCGGGCCTGACGCGCCAAAGCGAGCGCGCCGTGCTGGTGGAAGCCTACTCCGCCACGTGGTGCGACCCATGCCTCATCGGCGACGAAGCCTTGGAGGAACTGGCCGAACTGCATGGCCTGGCAACGGGCCGCAGCCTCAGTGACCAACGCAGCTACCTGCAACGCCCCGACATGCCGCCCCTGCTCCTGGCCGCCATCGCCGCGGCCGGTGGCGTGGCCATCGGCTTCGTGCGCCTTGGGGGCCGCCGCTGATGTTTGCCTGGCTGCCCTACCTGGCGTTCCTATCCGGCGTCGCGGGCATCCTGGCGGGGGCCATGCACTTGCGCGGCCATGCGCCCGCCCGGCGATGGATGCACCTCGCCACGACGTTCGCCGCCGGCATCTCCGTGCTCACGTTCGTCGTGTTGGTGGCGCTGTTCGTGTTGGTGCGCACCGAGTTTCTGACGGTGTTCAGCTACACCAGCACCAGCATCCCGCTGCGCTACCGCATCGCCGGCGCGTGGGCGGGCCGCGACGGCTCCATGGTCCTGTGGGCCATGTACGCCGCATTGGTCTCCGCGGCCGTCATGTGGTGGCATCGACGCCAACCCACGAAGGACGAACGTGGCCGCGTCTGGACCGAACTTGGCTTGGCCATCATCAGCACCGCGTTCCTGGGCGCCGTCGCCTGGCAAGACACCTTCGCCGCCACGGACGCGTTCCTGCTGCAGAACCGGCCCCAAGGCAACGGACTCAACCCCACGCTGCTGTCGCCCTTCATCCTCATCCACCCGCCCGTGATGTTCTTGGCCTACGCGCTCACCGCCGTGCCCTTGGCCGCGGTCGTGTCGGACCAAATCACCGGCCGCCAAGAATGGTCCACCACCGGCATGCTGTGGAGCCGCGTCGATTGGATCCTCTACACCTTCGCCATGGGCCTGGGTGGCATCTGGGCCTACTACACGCTGGGCTTTGGCGGCTACTGGGCCTGGGACCCCGTCGAAGTCGCCAACCTGCTGCCCTGGTTGGCGCTGACCTTGTTCCTGCATGCGCAACTGCACCACCGCCGCCATGGCCGCTACCGCCACCTCGGGCCGTTCCTGGCGGTGTTGCCGTTCTTCTTCACCATCTTCAGCACCATCAGCACCCGCAGCGGCCTGTGGGTCAGCGTGCACGCGTTCACCGACCCCAGCGACACCTTCGACCCCGACCCGGCCAGTCGCTTCCTCAGCATCCTGGCCCGCGAACCGGGGCTCGAATTCCACGTCGGCATCATGCTGGCCACGCTGTTCGTCTTCCTGGGTCTCTGGGCTCGCCGACTCGCCGCCGACACCGGCCGCCTCGAGGCGCCGATGCAGTTCGTCGCCGCGGTCATGGGCGCCCTGGCCGTCGTCGCCGCCTTGGCACCGGCCACGCTGCTGGGCATGGCGTTCGAAGCCGCCGACGCGCTGCTTGGTGGTCGCATGGGATTCGGGTTGCTGGCCCTCGTGGCCCTCGCCATCCTGGTCCCCGCCGCCCCGATGCTCGCCGCCGAAGAAACGCCCACCAAGTGGCGCATCGACATGGAACGCCTCGTGCTGCTCTCCATCGTCGTCCTAGGCGTCGGCTTGCTCGTCGTCTTCCTGTGGCACATCGCCGCCGTCAATGGCTGGAGCACCGACGCCTACCTGGGTCGCTTCCCCATCCTCAGCACGCCCGTGTTCTTCGGGCTCATCCTGTTCCAAGGCCACGGCGTGTTGCGCAAGAAGGTCTGGTGGCTGATGGGTGCCAGCGCCGCCGCTGCGGCCGTGGCCGGGGCCATGGCGGGTTGGACGGGATACTTGCTGGCCCTCTCCGTCGTGCTGGTCGCCATCAGCGCCTGGCGCGTCCTGCGCGCCGGCCTCCCCCGCATGGAGCGCCCCATGCTCATTGCGCGGGGTGCCCTGTGGGTTGCGGCGCTGCTGGACGTGTTGTTCTGGCTCAACCCCCCCACCATCCGCCTTGGGATCACCTGGACCCCGCAATGGCCCGTGCAACTCATCATGGGCACCGCCGCCTTCGTGGCCCTGCACCTGGCCACGGAGTTGCTCGTGGGCCGCGTTCGCCGCAGCAAGGAAGCGCACTTGCTGGTGGGGGCCCTGGCCGGGTTCTACATCGCCGCACCCATCGCCCTCGCCTCGTGGCTCGTCCATCGGCGCCACGCACCCGCCGGCATCAGCAGCCCCCGCGTCCGCTTCCAACAAGTGGGGCTCCACGCCACCCACTTCGCCATCGCCCTCATCCTGCTCGGCTACGTGCTGAGCACCTACATGGGCGGCAGCGACGAGACCACACTGCAACAAGGGGAATGGACCGACGTGGCCGGCACCCGCATCATGCTCGACGGCATCGACACCATCGTCGTCGACGGACGCATCGAGGCCTTCGAGCCCCGCATCGTCGTCGAAGGCGACGGCACCACAGCGACCACACGCGCCACGTTCTACTACGAGCCCCAAGGCGGCAGCCACTACCCGCTGCCCGCCACCACCAGGCTTTGGGATCGCGACGTCTACGTCGCCGTCGACGGCGTCTGCATCGGCCGCGGCTGCGACGAGGCACGCGACTTCCTGCGCGCCTACGAACCCAGCCCCCAACTGCCCCAAGGAATCCAGGCCGCCGACGTGCAGGTCCAAGTGTTTCACTTGCCCGGCATTGCCTTCGTCTGGACCGGCCTCTTCCTCCTGCTCTACGCCATGGGGCTTCGCATGGCGCACGGCGAATGACCCCAATTGCTCAGGGGGAAACGCATAATGCCGCGCAGGCGCCACAGGGCGTTGTGCTCCGCGCGGTGCTCGTCGCTCTCTTGCTGGTCCCTGCGGCCATGGCCGTGCCCGAGGCCGACGCCCCCAGCATCGACTCCCGCATCGCCGAGGTATGGCACACCCCCGACGTCCCCAAGCCCGGCAGCCAATGGCAAGGCGGCATCCGCCTCCACGAAGGACACAACGTCACCCAGGTGCTCTTCCAAATCTGCCGCGTCGGCCAAGCCTGCTTCGCGCCGCCCACGGCTGCCAACACCACCGATGGCGACACCTGGACGTTTGATACGAACCAGTACCGCGAGCCGGTGCAGGGCCGCCCCGTCCAATGGGGCATCAACCAACCCCACGAAGGCGCCAACAAATGGCAGGTGGGGGTGCAGTACTTCTTCGTCACCGACGAGTCCGGACCCGGCGGCGAACCGATTCCCCACGGCGACGGCGACCTGCCACCGGACGACTGCGTCACTGAGGAATGCTACGTCGCCTGGTCGGCCACCCACTACTTCGTCTTCACCATGCCCGGCGTGGTCCCCGAAGAACATGCCCCCGCCATGCCCCTCGTGTGGCTGCTGGTGGGCCTGGCCTTGGCGGGTCGTGCCCGCAACGTCGCCGTGAAGTCCCGCGACGCGATGCAGGAGTAGCCATGCTGCCCGGCCGTGCCATCCCGTTGTTCATCGTCTTCCTGGCGTTGACCGCGGGCCTGCCCCTTGGCGTCGGCCTGTTCCAATCGGGACTCGAAACCGTGGAGCAAGCCCCGAGCTTCACGCTCCACAGCACTGGCTACGAGAATGGCACCCTAGGCGAGCAGGTCGAGTTCCGCCTCGAGGACTACCGGGGCCAAACGCTCCTCATCGACTTCATGGCCATCGCGTGCACCAGTTGCCGCCTGGTGGAGCGCGAGATCTTGGAACCCATCTGGGACGAACGCCGCAACGACACGCAGTTTGCCCTGCTCAGCATCGACACGTGGGCCGACCCCGAATCCGGCGGCGCCCAGTTCGGCGGCGAGACCGTCCCCGCCCTCGTCGCCTTCCAACAGGAACACGAGCACGACTGGCGCCACGCATTGGACGACGACAAGGTGTTTCGAAAGTACGACGCCGTCGCCTTGCCCAAGCTCGCCGTCATCGGCCCCGAGGGGCAACTCGTGCAGGAATGGACCGGGCAACCGTCCCGCGCCGACGTGGAAGCGGCCATCGAGCGCAGCATCGCCGGCGAAGCCCAAGCGGCCACCGTGTTCCGCATCGACAACCTCGTCAGCGGCCCCGCCGTCTTCCTCGCCTTGGCCCTCGTCGCCGGCATCGGCTCGTTCTTCGCGCCGTGCAGCATTGGCCTCATCCCAGCCTACATGGGTTTCTTGCTGCAAGGCACGCAAGACGCCGACGCGGTCACCCGCACCCGACGCACCCTCCGCGCGGGCCTCGTGACCGGCGCGGGGATTGTCAGCATCTACTTCGCCATCGCCTTGCTGTTGTGGCTGCTGGGCCTCGTGGGCCTTGGCGACGTCGTCGCGGCCCACATCGAGCGGGTGCGCTTCGCCATGGCGCTGCTGCTCATCGTCTTCGGCGCGCTCATGTTCTGGAAAGTGAGCTG
>JBFKTF010000131.1:0-5599 GCA_041636435.1 Thermoplasmatota archaeon | reverse complement strand
GCGATGACGGCACCCAGAACGTATTCGGCAATGAGGTGCCCCGTGGCGGCCGGGGTGCTGCAGACGGTCACGTGCTGTGGTACGTCGCTCCAGCCGATGTGGTTGACGCCGGCGGTGATGACCTTGAGCATCCGCACGCCCCCCAAGTCCGCCCACTGCAGGCCATGCCGTTGCAACTCGCGGCGAGGCCACAGGCTCAGCATGGCGTCGCAGCCGTCGCCACGGTGCCCGTCGTCCGCGAACACGGCGTCTGGAAACGCGTCGAGGATTTGCCGACGTTCGGCGTCGTTGGCCTTCATGGTGACAAACAGGGCCACGTGTTGGCAGCCGCCGGCTGGCTTTTGGGGGCTTTGTCCGTGGCCTCGTCGTGCACGTGGCGCTGCGCATCGCATACGATGGGTCCGGGTTCCGTGGCCTGGCGCGGCAACCCGAGGGGCACACCATCGAGGACGCCTTGATTGAGGCGTTGCGCCCCGAAGGCTACGTGGAGGGCTCCTTGCGTTGTGGCAGCCGCACCGACGCGGGCGTGTCGGCGGCGCAGAACGTGTTGAAGGCCGCCCTGGACCGCCCGCACTTGAAGGGCCTGATTCCGGCGGTGCAGCATCGCTTGCCGGAGGGCATCTGGTTGACGGGCGTCGCCCCCATCGACGCGGATTGGAACGTCCAACACGCTCGGGCCCGCACGTATCAATACGTAGCGCCCGCGCAGGGGGAAGACCCCGCCCGGCTGGGTGCGGCTTGCGCCGCATTCGTGGGCGAGCACGACTTCACCGCGTTTGCACGCATCGAGGACCGCAAGGCGGTGCGGCCCGTGACGGACTTCACGGTGCGACCCCACGGCGGCCATTGGGCCTTCGAAATCACGGCGCCGGGGTTCTTGTGGAACCAGGTGCGGCGCATGGTGGATGCCGCCTTGGCCGTGGGCCAAGGACGCGCCGAGGCATCGGACATCGAGGCCAGCTTTGCCTCCAAGGAGCCGCATGGGAGCTTCGGCTCCGCGCCGCCGGAGGGCCTGATGCTGCAACGGGTCGTCTATGACCCGGAACCGGTCTGGGCGCTGGAGGCGGGCTCGTTGCCGGCCAGCCGGGTGCTGGCGGCGCGGCAGAAGGCGGCCGTGCAGCGTGCCGTCTTGGAGTCCCTCAGCGGGTCTTCTTGAGGCCCTCGACGAAGGCCAGGTTGTCCGGGTGCTCCTCGAAGTAGGCGCGCACGGGGTCGAGGATCTTGTTCATCGCCGCGGCGACGCCGTTCTTGAGGTCCATGGGGTGCAGGTCCCCCGCCACGAAGGCCGCTTCCACGTCGTCGTATGTGGGGTAGTGGAGGGGGCCGCCAAATTTCTCGGGGCGGTCGATGTGCAGCCCATCGTCAAGGCGGGGGAAGACCACGAGGCGCAGCAATTCCAGGACCGGGTTGTCTTCCTTCTCGCCGGCGGGGCAGTGGGCCTTGTTGAGTTTCTGTTGGACTTCCTTGGCGGTGTCGTGCAGGAAGACGCCGCTGCCGGGGTCGGACTTGCTCATCTTGGCTTCGAGCGGGTCCATGCGGCCAGCGCCGCCCTTCAGGTTGGGCACGAGCGGCGTGTGGAGTGCGACGGGGCTCTTCTTGCCCAGCTTCTTGGCGACATCGCGGGCCAGCATGTGGGCGTGGCGTTGGTCCATGCCGCCGTAGGCCAGGTCGATGTCCATGTGGAAGATGTCCGCCACTTGCATGGCGGGGTAGAGGAACTTGCTCATGTCGGCGTCGCCTTCGTCCTCGGCGCGGCCCATGATGGTCATGGCGCGGCGCATGCGGGCCAAGGTGGTGTTCTTGGCGACTTGGATGACGGTGGCCCAGTAGTCGCTCTCGGCGGCGAATTCCCGGGCGAAGCGGTACGTGACCTTGTGCTTGGGCACACCGAGGGCCTCGAATGCGTCGGTCATGTATTCGGCGCAACGGTGGATGGCGTGCAGGTCGCCGCCCAGCTTGTCGTTGATTTGGGCGTGCCAATCGGCCAGCAAGATGACGACGTCGAAGCCGGCGTCGATGAGTTGCCCGACGACGTCGGTGCAGACCATCCAGCCCACGTGGGCGGTGCCGCTGGGTTCGAAGCCGATGTAGGCGCGCGGCGGGACCAGGTCGCCTTGGCGGGCCTTGACGGAGGCGTGTTCTTCGCCGGCGCGCGCGGCGGCGGCGCGCTCTAGGAGGGCTTCGAACTCTTCCTCGCTGACGATCTCTTGGGCCAATGCGCGCAGCGCTTCGCCGGACACGGTGCCGGGGACCCGTGCGGGGTTGAAAAGGGGTCAGTCCCAGTAGTACATCGTCATGCGCAGGGCGACCTTGTTGCCGCCGCCGTCGTCGCCCCAGACGGAGCGGGTGGCGGCGCTGACCTGTTCGCCGGCCGGGATGGTGGGGCCGAACTCCAGGAACAGGTCTTGGCGAGCGTAGTAGGCGAACATGTTGGTGAGCAGGTCGTCGCCTTGGGCGGTGTCGTCGGTGACGTTGATGCTGGTCACGAACGCGGTGCCGTCGTTGAGGGCCCCTTGCTGGCTGACCACCAGGACGGGGTCATTGGTGGTGCCCAAGACGCGGTGGAAGGCGGCATCCGGCAGTGCAGCGGCGTCGAAGCTGCGGCTTTGGTCGAAGTTCTCCTCGGCAATGCCAAAGGGCCACTCCAGGACCGGATGGTGGACGTCGGGGGAGACCAGGCCTTGGTTGGCGGTCTCGGCGCCAGCGGCGCCCAGTTCCGTCATCCAGTCGTGGCTTGAGTCGGCGCCCAGTTGGATGAGCAGGCCGCCGTCGGTGGTGTGGTTGACGAGGGCCTTGTGGAGCTGGGCTTGCTTGATGGCGTTGTTGTCGACGCCGCTGCCGATGATGACCACGTCGTACTGGGACAGGCGGGGTTTGAGGATGCTTCCCAGGTGGTCGGGGTCGTCGTAGTAGACGTCGCCTTCCATGAGGCTCGTGTCGCTCAGCACGGAGACGAGCGGCAGCAGGGACGTGTTGAGCGGCGGCGTGGTGTCGATGAGGATGGTGGGATGGGCGGCGGTGATGTGGACGTCGTTGTCGAAGTCCGCACCCAATCCTGCGATGATGCTGCGCTCGGTGACCGTGTTGCTCTCCATTCGTTGGTCAAGCTCGGCGCGGGTGTTGGTCATGGTGGCTGGATCGCCGACGCCGATGGGCGCGTAGATGGTGGCGATGGCCTTCCAGTCGCCGATGTAGGCGACGCGGAGGCTGCTCAAGTCGTACAGGCCGGTGCTGGTGATGGGGACAATGCGCAGATGCATGTCGTCGTGCTCGGCCACGCCCCAACTGGTGCGCGCCTCGGCGTAGTCGAATCGTTCGTTGCCCCCGGTCGCGGTCCATTGCGCGCCCTTGAAGTGGACCATGTTGGCGAGCGGGAATCCTTGCTGTTCGTTCCCAAACCCTCCGGAAATGGACTTGTTGCCTTCGCTCCAAGCCCAACTGTTGCCGGAGGCCACTTGGAGCAGCGCCCGCGATCGCAGGTCGTTGTGGGTGGCCGTGGTGGCCCCGTCGTCCGTGCCCAATTGCTGGGTGCTCAGGAGAATCACTCCGAGAAACACGACCAGGATGGCCCCGGCCACGATGAACTGGTAGCTTGCGCCCACCGCATGGTTGTCGCGCACGAACACACAACATACTCTCACTGGAAGAGCTACCTTCTTTGCGTATTCGCCATTCCAGGCATGTGCCCGAGTCGGACCAAGGACCAAAGGACCCGCGCCCAGCGGAACCGCTGTGGTTCGTCCGGGCCGTGCTCGTGCTGTTCCTGATTGGGTTCACCGTGTTCTTGGCGCGGGAAATCCGGGCCGTCGTCGAGGCGCTTGGCTAGATGCACGTGAGGGCGGTGTCGTCGTCGCCGAGGCGTCCATCGGCGCCACCGCTGGGGTCCCGGACCACGTGGGTCACGGTGAATTCGATGCGGGTCTCCGTGTTGCCCAACGCAAAGCGCGTCGAGATGTTGGCTTCACCCGCCACGTCCGTGCACGTGGGCGCGCTGAGCACCTGCAAGCGGAAGCCGCGGCTGGATTCCAACAGTTCGAGGTGTTCCATGGCGTCCGCGATGGGGGCCACGAAATCGATGCCTGTGGGCGGCGCGGGGATCATGTCGTCCCGGTACCATTCGATCTCGTTGATGTCCCCCATGACGCGTTCGATGCCCAACGCCATGGCTTGGGCTTCGTCGTAGATGGGGCGGTCGGCCACGTCGCGCGTGGTGTCGGGCAACTGGTTGACCCGGGCGACCATGCCCGACAAGGCAACGAAGCCGATGACGAGGATGAACGCCGTCAGCAGCATGAGCTGCGCGTGGCCTTCGCGGTGATCAACCGGCAATGGGCCACACCAACAATTGGGCGCCGTACGCGGGCACGGCGGCGTTCGTTCCGTTGCGGGCGACAATCTCGAAGCAATTCGGGATGCCGCCCTCATCGATGACCCACATGCCGTACGGGGCGGCGTTGGGGACGCGGTAGTTCGTCGACACGGCATCGGGGTCGTTGTCGCGCCACCAAGAAATCCACGTCACGCCGTTGGGGCCAGTCCGTGCCCCGTTGGGGTCAACGGTGCTCGGGATGGGCGAGGTCAACGTGCCGGCCGCACTCAGGTCGGGGCCAGGACCTCCGGGATAGAATGGAGAACCAGAGAGCAGGGGGATGGCCCCCAGGGGCGCGCATTGGCCGCGGTTGGCGTCCCACGGCGGCGCAATGAAGCGCTCGGCGGCTTTGGCGCCACGGGGCTGGGCGAAGTCGGTGCCGTAGGGCATGACGACGAGTGGCTCCACGCCGTTGTCCAATCGCAGTTGCCAGCGGTTGCCCACGCCGACGAGTTCGTCGATGTAGTCCGTATCGGCCGTCACTTCCGCTTCGTTGGCCAAGCCGTGGCTCATGATTTCCTCGAGGCGACTGGACCACGTGCTGACTGTTTCGGGGTCCCCATCGGCGACGTTCGCTTCCGGTGGGGCGTTGCTCATGATGGCCAGGATGTCCACGGCGTGGCTGCTCAGGTCCGTGCCGGTGATGGCGCCGCTGGGGCTGGGGGCGGCGGTCAGGCTCAGAAACAGGATGGCGGTCAGAATGATGGTGCCCGCCATGAGCGCCTCGACCACGTGCAGAGCCCCCTCGTCGTCCATCACGCCACCATGGCCGGAAGAATCACTCGGAAGCTAATCCAAGCGGCCAACATCATGACGAACATGTTGTTGAAGCCGCCCACGGGGTTGCCCTTCGTCATGACGCCACCCACGAGGCTGCCGCCGACGGCTTGGATGACCGCGGCGTGGTAGAACAGGTCGTTGAAGAGCTGCACATCGAAGGGCGCCAGCGTGATGCCCCCCACCGATTGGGGTGCGCCTCCTGAGTCGCCGGTGGCCGCATCGACGGCTTCCTTGAATGCCGGAAAGAATTGCGCCGACAGGATCAGCACGACGGCGATGAAGACGAAGAACGCGATGAAGACGACGACGCTGTACATCTTCATCTGCTCGTTGCGCTCCGAGACGATTTGCTTGATTTCGCGGGCATCGTCGCTGGCGGCCGTGAGGATGTCCACCACGTTGCCACCGGCCCGTTGCGCCTCCACGACGAGGGCCACGGTGCGGTCAATC
>JBFKTF010000130.1:0-5602 GCA_041636435.1 Thermoplasmatota archaeon | reverse complement strand
TGGTCGATGGCGTGCTGCTGGTGATGGACGCCGCCGAGGATCCGTTCACTCAGGTCAACGTCACCATCCTTGGCAACTTGGAAGCCCGCAAGCTCCCGGTCGTCATTGTCGCCAACAAGATCGATTTGCCCGAAGCCAGCCCGGCCATGCTCAAGTCGGCCTTCCCCCAGCACCCGGTCGTCCCGATCAGTGCCGGCGAAGGCACCAACATGGACCGCCTCTACGAGGTCATCGCGAAGCACTTCAAGTGATCCCATGGGCAAGAAGAACCGCTCCACTCAGACACTCGAAGTCCCGCCGCACATGTTGCCGGACATCCACCTCATCAGCGCCGAGAAGATCGAGGCGATGGGCCACGAGGAAAAGATCCGCTTCATCCTCGATGAAGTGATGCAGAACAAGGTCCTCATTCTCGAACGCGGCCTGACGCCCCAGGAAGAGGCGCGCCTCATCGAGCAGACCATGCGTGAAATCGACCAAGAGTCGTTCATCGGCATCGAACTGCAATCCTACGGCATGGACGAAGGCAAGAACTTCCTGCAACGCGCCGTCATGGGCGGGCCCCGCCCCCGCATGGCGGTCATTGGCCCCGCCAACCTGCTCCAACTCGTGTCCAAGGACAACGAGAAGATCGTCACCAAGCTCGTCGGGAAGGCGGAATAGTGCCCCACCAGTGCCTTGGCTGCGGGTATGCCTTCGAAGAAGGCAGCAGCGCCCTTCTGAAGGGCTGCCCCGACTGCAAAGGCACGAAGTTCTTCTACGCCGCCGAAGCGGTTGGCGAGGACGAACGCAAGGCGATGGCCAAGGATGCCCAGAAGGACCTGCGCCAAGTCGTCACGGACATGCTGGCCGACGCCAGCCCCGAAGCCCGCAAGACCATCGAGGACAAGGCCGGCGACGACGGCTGGGCCACCCTGAAGCCCCGCGACATTCGCCGCCTCGTCAAGCAGGTGCAAGCCGAATCCAAGAAGGCGGACCAACCCAGTTGGGAAGCCGATCCCGAGGACGTCGTCCCGGTCGATTCCCTGGCCAAGCAACGGGCCAAGGAAGAACGGGAGCGCATCGAAGCGCAGATTGCCGAAGGCCGTGAAGAGGCCAAACCCGACACCGTCACCGTCGGCGACGGCGAATACGAAATCGACGTCAAGGGCCTCCTGGAAAAGAACCCCATCGTGGTCCAGAAAGACGGCGCCTACATGCTCCACTTGCCGAGCCTGTTCGAGCAGGGCAAGCAGTAGCGCGGCCTCGCAAGTCTCATAACGGACACCCAAGTCGGCGGCCATCCAGCCCAGGCATCTGGGCTGCATTCGCTCCAAACGGGTCCGTGGTCCCACGGCGCTTCGCGCCGCCATCGCACGGCCCCGTTCTTCGCATTCGCTCCAAACGGGTCCGTGGTCTAGTTGGTCATGACGTCGCCTTCACACGGCGAAGATCGCCAGTTCGAATCTGGCCGGACCCATTGCTCCCTCCGGGGGCGTTGAAGGGTGCTCTCGTGGGCGCCAGGCGCCTCGCCTCCGTCGCGCCCTCGTGCCGGCAGACTTTCATCCCAATCGTGGGAATCATACCTCATGGACTCCCTATGGGTCGTCGTCCTGGCTGGCGCCACCGCCACGGCGGCGGCGCTCCTGGCCCTGCGGGCGTCCGTCACCATGAAACGGCGTGATGGCGCCGATTCAGGGCCCCTGGCGGGGTTCTGGATCAGTGTCGCCGCCTACATGGCCATGTTCACCACGCTCCGTGTGGCGGCCCTGGCTGGCGCCAGCGACGGCGTGCTCCATGCGATGTTCCTGTTGCAGACGTTTGCCGGTGCCTCCACCCTCATTTCCCTCATGGGCATCCTGTTCGGGATTCTGGTGGGTCGAGCCGGTGGCCGCATCGCCATGCTGGCCGCCGCCGCCATCGCCGCGTTCACCGTGGGCCTCATCCTGTTCTTGGGCGTCGACGGGCCCCGCTTCGATCCGTGGAGCGTCGAGTTCCTGCCACGCAGCGTCGTTGCCCGCGCCGCCGTGGGGGCATTCTACGTCGTGACGCCCGTGGCCATGTGCGCCGTGGTCCTCTGGGGAACCCACCGCGCGCCGCGGCGCCTGCGCCTGCGCATCGCCCTGTTTGCCGCGTCCGTCGTCATGATGTACGTCCCCAACGCCGGCAAGTACACGATGTTCATCGAAGGCCCCTACAGCGCCATGCTCGGCATCGTCATGGCGTTCGGCGCCGTGCTGGGCTGGTTGTCCTATTTGGTGGCCGTTCCCGGTGGTAACGGCTAAATGGGACACCAATGTCGGCCGCCTCGCGCCCCCTGCTTTTGGGGACGCAGCCACCGGTTCTGCGGAGCCCGAAGTCGCCTTGCCCCGATAGTGTAGTGGCCTATCATAACGCCCTGTCACGGCGTTGACCG
Organism: Thermoplasmatota archaeon; assembly: GCA_041636435.1. GTDB lineage: Archaea > Thermoplasmatota > E2 > JACPAO01 > JAHFTW01 > JBFGSX01. The sequence continues at coordinate 3,207 of JBFKTF010000130.1, read as the reverse complement.
GGGTTCAAATCCCCGTCGGGGCGCCTTCCCTCTTCTCGCTTCGAGCGGAGGCCTTGTGCTATTTGCGCTTCCGAACCCAGGGGCCGCCCACGCTGCGCCCCTTGGGCTTCGCCTTGGGCTTCTCGTCCTCGGGCACCGTGTAGTCGATGCGCTGGGTCGCTTTGGTCGACTTGTTGTTGTGCCGCTGCCGCTTGCGCACGAAGGAAGAATGGAAGAGGAGCCCCTTGGGGCTTACGCCAGACCGTCGATCTCGGTGACTTCGCCCTCGTCGTGGACGTCCGCGCCGGAGGCGTCGTCCTCCACGACAGTGACCGTGGTCTTGCCGATGACGGGCGTCATCTTCCAACCGTGGGGCCCGTTCTGCTTGACGGAGCGGTCCAGATCGAAGTCCAGGACAATCTGGGTCTCCTTGTCCGCTTCCACGTCGAAGCTGCGCACCACCTTCAGGGTCGGGTTGGCCAACTCGATGGCGACCCGGGTGCTGTTCTGGATGCCGTACGCTTCGGTTGCCTCGATGCGGATTTGGGTGTACTTGCCGGACGCCAACTCGGCTTCGCCTAGGAACGCGGCGCGGTCGCCGCTCAGGTCCAACAGGTCGATGTCGCGGCCGGTGGCGTTCTCCCAGATGGTCTGCCACGTGCCGTTGTCGGTGTCGTTGCCTGCGGCGTGGACGCTGACCTTGGTGAAGACCACGTGGATCTCGTCGAATTCATCGGTGGCGGCGTCCTTGACGTAGATGCTGGCCGATCCGGTGCCGCTGGTGACGCAACCCGCCAATGCGGCGGTGGTCACGAGGAGCACGATGCTCAGGGTGCGCATGGGGGGATGTCGACTCCGCCCCATTTGAATCAGCCCGTACGATGTTCGAACAATCAGCAGGTGCCTGGGGCGTCCCCGTGGGCGGCGTGGGCCGCCCATGCGGCGTACGGGATGGTCAGCGTGGCCAGGTCGTCCTTGTGGCAGATGACGAGCTTGCCGTCGTCGCCTCCACCAAGTCCGCAGGCACCAATCACGTCGCCATGGCCGGTGTGTCCGTGCAGGGCGGCGTGGGGCAGGTCCTTGGTCTGCTCCGCGTTGGTGCCCGGCTTGTGGCACACCGTGACGCGGCCATCGTCCACGGAGCCAAAGGACTCGCCGGGCAGCAGCGTGTACCCGCCGGGCGTGCCGCCGGGCTGCAGGGTGCCGCCCCCGTCGAAGACGAGCATGTCCTTGGCAATCACTTGCACGTCGATGGCGTAGCCGTCACGGAACAGGCATTCCGTGCCGGGGCCGATGATGCACACCGTCTCGTCCACGCTCCACGCGCCATCCTCCAAGGCAGGGGCATGGAATTCGTCCAGGCTCGACGTGGACGTCGCGCCATCGGCGGTGACGATGATGCGCGCGTCGTGGGCATGCACGGCCTCGCCGGCCCGCATCCGAACCTGGTGGGTGTCCTGGCTGCTCTCCACATCGAACAGCCGGGGCGTCGTCTCGTCGTCGAAGCCGAAGCCGCTGACGCTGGCGTACACGGCGCCGCCGGACACCACCGCCGACAACAGCAGGACGGTCATGCCGATGGTCGAACTGATCGCCGCATCGGATGCGAAGCCGGGGGACTGCCCTCGCGTCATCGACCCTGACTGGGCCGGTAGACATATTCCGCTACCGAATTCTGGAGCGCGCCCGTTTGGGCCGGCGGGAATCAGGCCGCCTTGGGGCGCTTCACGCCATGCACATGGCCCGGGGCCGGGCTCGATTGGGGGGCACACTCGGGGTGGCGCGCCAGCCAGGCCGTCAGATCGGGCAGGTGCCGCATCAGCAGGCCCCCACGGTGTCGGCGTGGCCTTCGTGCCCGTTCCAACCCGAATACGCCACGGTGAGGCTCAGGTCCAGGATGCCGGGCATGTGGCAGATGACGAGCTTGCCGTTGTCCTCGTCCGCATCGCCACTGCAGGCGCCCACGGTGTCGCCGTGGCCCGTGTGGCCGTGGAATGCGGCGTATGGGATGCTCTTGGTTTTCTCGGCGTTGGTACCTGGCTTGTGGCAAATTTGCACGAGGCCGTCGTCCACGTCGCCAAAGGATTCGCCGGGCAGCAGCGAATAACCGCCACCGTCGCCGGGGCTCGGTTCCGAACCCAGCACGCTCTCCCCTTCGAAGATGATCGCTTCGTGGGCCGTGATCTTGACCTGGATGGCGTACCCGGTGCTGAACAGGCAATCGCTGCCGGGGCCGATGACGCACACCACCTCGTCGACGCTCCACCCGCCGTCCTCCAGGGCCGGGGCATGGTAGTCCCACAAATCGGCCTCGTTGGTCTGTCCATCCGCCTTGACGAGCACTTGCACGTCGCCCGGCTTCAGGGACTCCCCGGCGCGCAGGCGCACCTGGTGTTCGGCGGCCGTGCTCTCCACATCGAAGATGCGGGGTGTGGCTTCGCCATCGAATTCGATGTCGGCCACGCTGGCGTACACCGCCCCCGCCGACACGACGGCGGTGAGAAACAGGACGGCGGTGCCGATTGTGCTACCAATCGCAGCGTCGGACCAAAACGCATCAAAGCGTTGCGGACGGACCATAGGCCACTATTGGCGCTGGGGTGGATATGCCACAATCGAGTTTTGGACCAAGGGACAAAGGACAATACGACCTTTCGTGGGCACTTCCACCAGTGATGGGGCCGCCGGCCCGCCTTCCGGAAGGCCATGGATGGCCGCCGTGGCCAACGTCCCGAATCAATCCTGAGGGGTCGTCCCGTGCACGTACAGGCTGCCCTGCTCGCGCTTCCACGCGTCCGCCGCGGGGTCGTCGCTGCGCAGACGTTGGGCCTGGACTTCGGTGAATCCGGCCGCCTCGAACGCCGCCACCCAGTCCGCCTCCGACCGCAGGTCCATGTGGACGTCCAAGTCGCCGCTCCAGGAGTGGCTCGCCTTGTTTTCCTGGTAATGGTCGATGATCATGTGCATGCTGCCTCCGGGAGCCAACACCCGGCGCACCTCCGCCAGCACGGCGTCCGGGTCGGGTGCATAGTAGAGGGCCTCCATGCTCCATGCCAGAGTGAAGTGGCCATCGGGGGCCTCCAGGTGGGCAAAGTCCCCCACTTGGAAGTGGGCGCGCTGCAATCCGGCCCCGTCGGCCGCCGACTGCGCCCGTTCCACCATCTCCTTGCTGGCATCCACGCCCAGGGATTCGGCGCCGCGGGCCGCCGCGGCGCGCGCCGCCCAGCC
>JBFKTF010000129.1:0-5615 GCA_041636435.1 Thermoplasmatota archaeon | reverse complement strand
GGTGATGACGCCGGCGCGGGCGCGGGCACGGGCATCGGGTTGGAATTGCCCGACGTGGAGGAGCTTGAAGTCGTCGGCGGGAACGACGCGGCGCATGTGCTGGGTGAAGGCGTTGAACGCGGCCAACCCGTCGGGGTTGGGGCTCATGACGGAGATGAGAATGTATCCACCCTCCACGACGACCGGGTGGAAGACGGTCTCTGGACCCAGCATCTGGATGGTGAGTTGGATGGGGTCGTGCTTCTGGTAGTAGCTCAGCACGGCGGTGGTGATTTCGACGCTGGCGTAATCTTCGGCTTCGCTGAGGACCTTGTAGGAGCCGTAGCGCTTGGCGAACTCGCCGGTGAGGAAGCGTCGGCGCGTGGTGGGGTCCGCCACAATGGTGACGATGGCGTTCTCCACGGGGGCTTCGGCGGAGGCGCGCAAGAGGTTCAAGACGATGCGCACGTCGTGCTCTTGGGTGAAGCGACACAGCAGGTTGTCGTCGCTGCGGATTTTGAAGACGTACTCGGTGAGTCCCGCCACGACCCGCCACTTTTCGGGCTGTATAAAAGGTGGACTTGCAGCACCCGGACATGGACAAGTCCACCCTGGGATGGGGCGTGGGTTGACTTTTCCAGGCACGTCGTGAGAAGCCGTTTAGTAGGGATCATGGTCCGCGCTCCCATGAAGGGCTGGGTCCCGATTGTCCTGCTCGCGGCGATGCTGGGTGGCTGCGCCGGACAGGAGCCGATGGAGGTGGCCAACGAGGAGGTGCCAAGCGACGGCATCGTCCTGGCGGGCATCGTCCAGGATGAACGCTTCAACCCGATCCGCGGCGCCGCCGTGTCGGTCTTGGAACTGAACTTCACGGAACTCTCGGGCCCCGATGGCCGCTTCGCGTTCCCCGAAGTGCCCGCCGGCATCTACACCGTGCGCGCCGTCGCCGAGGGTTACTTCAACGTCACCATCCCGGTGACGCCGGCATTCGACGGCGAGTTGTTGTTCCAGTTGGAGGCCGCCGTGGACCCGAACCAGCAATTCACGGACCGTTTCTTGGGGCGCCTGCAGTGCGCCGCCGAGTACCTCATCATCAGCGGCTCCTGCGACCGCGTCAGCACCGAATTTGGTGGCCCTGGCGTGTTCACGCAGACCAGCCAGTTCCTGGTGCCTTTGGCCGCCGACTGGACGACGGTCGTCGTCGACGTCGCCTTCGACGAGGGCACCCTGCAGGGCTTCGAAGCGCTGCGTGTCAGCACGAAGGCCGGCGACGCAGCCGACGAATTGGGCAGCTACGAACGCTACGCCCGCCACGCGGACTCCAGTTCCTTCACCTTCCGCATCGAACCCAACACCGTGTACGAGGACGGCGGCGAGCCCGTGCCCGCCGACATCGAGGGCCTGTTGTTCGACGTCTTTGCCCAAGGCCAGCAATATGGCACGGTGTGCGTCCCCGAGGACAGCCCCCAGCGCCCCGGCGAATGCTTCACCGGATTCGGCGCCGGCGTGGACATCGAGTTCGAGTTGCTCATCACCCAGTTCTACGGCGAGCCCGCCCCCGAGGGCTTTACCCTGTTGTAGATGCAGGCCGCCCTCCATCCATGGGCCGCCTTGGGCTTGGCCGCGTTGCTGACCATCGGCGCCGTCGTGGGCATGCCCCGCATCGATGCCCAAGTGGACTTCGTGGACACGGTGCCCAACCATCCTGGACTGGAGCCCTACCGGGAATTGGTGGAGCGCCTGGACGGGGTGCGCTTCGTCAGCATCTACATGGCCCACGACGAAGGCCACGGGAGCCCGAGCCTGCGGGACCCGGACGGCTTCGATGCCTTGGTGCAAGACCAAGGGGACCTAAGCGCCTGGATGGAGCAACAATTCCCGGGCGTGTTCAGCCACAGCCTGAGCGTCTGGGAAGGCATGCGTCAAGGGCACTACATGCTGGAGAAGATCGCCACGGGGGGCAACCCGCGCCCCGAATCCTACAGTGTGCCGGAGGACCCCGCGCGCTACCAAGCGGTGCGTGACCGGGCGCTGTCGGATGGCAGCCTGGACGATGTCCTGGCCCAAGACGGATCCAGCAGCTTGGCGTTGTTCTTCTTCGCGACCGACGACAACCAAGAGGCCCGTGCCTTGGCCGGCGAGGTCATGGATGCGTTGCCCCAGTGGCAAAGCCCCACGGGCGTCACCCAGGACCACCAGGCCAGTGGCTTGTTGGTAGCCAGCCACGTCACCGACGAACAGAACCGCCGCGACGTGCCGTTGTGGGGCGGCATCGCCATGGGCGCCGTGGCCTTGAGTCTGCTCTGGGCCGTGCGCCGCCCGGGCAACGTCGTCATCGCATTGGCCTGCACCGGTGCCGCCACGGTCTGGACCTTCGGCTCCCTTGGGTGGTTTGGCATCGAGCTGAGCTTCCTCAGCGTGTTCTTGGCGCCGGTGGTCATTGGCATCGGCATCGACCACGCCGTGCACGTCTTGCACCGCATCGAAGAGACCGGCGATGCCGCGCGAGGCACCCGCGACGTGGGGCAAGCCGTGCTCGTGGCGGGTGGGACCACGGCCGCTGGCTTGGCGGTGCTGCTCTTCGTGCCCGCCCCATTGTTTGCCGAGATTGGCGGTGTGGCCGCGCTGGGCATCTTGTTCTCCGTGTTGGCCGCGTTCCTGATTGCACCCGCGGCGCGTGCGCTCTTGCGGCCCCGGCCAGCGCGGCGCCAAGACCGCATCGGACCCGCCTTGGCTCGGTGGGCTCGGCGGGCCCGCACCTCGCCCGTGCCCATCATCTTCGTGGTGGCCTTGACCATCGCCGCCGTCGCCGTGGGCGCGACCCAGACCCGGCTCGAGTCGGGCAGCAGCGAGAACGAATTCCCCCAAGACGACCCCCTCATCGTCTTGCAGCAACGCATCGAGGAGGAATACGGCGCATTCCAACGAGCCTACATCGTGGTGCGGGGCGACATGACCGATCCTCTGGCGTTGCGGAGCTTGCACGAGATGAGCAGCACCGCTTCCAGCTTGCCCCTCTTCCGGGAAGCCAGCAGCATCGCCGACATTCTGTTGGCCGACGAAGCCACGGACCAAGGAGCGGCGGACATCGCGCTCGCCAGCATCCTGGATGGGACCGGACAACGACCAACGGATGCCGAGCGGCTGCCCCAGACCCGCGCCGAGGCGCGCCAAGCCCTCGACCGCGTGCATCAAGATCCGTTGTGGGGCAGCATCGCCCCATTCACCATCACCAGCACCTACGACTTGGCCATCGTTGCCATCCAGGTCGATCCGTGGCAGAGCCAAGAGGAATTGGAAGCGCTGCGGGATGCCCTGGTCGACCTGCAGGACCAATTCGACCCGCGCTTGCCCCAGCATGAGGTGCGGGCCGCTGGCAGCCCCGTCAACCGGGCCGCCATCATCGACCAGACGCCCATGGACGTGGCCATTGCCACCTTGGGCAGCACGGCCGTGGTCACCGGCATCTTGGCCATTGCCTGGAGCCGCCGTGGCTTGGAGGGCCTCAAGATGGCCGCCATCGGGGGCGCCATGGTCTTGGTGGCCGCGGCGTGGCTCATCGCCGCCGTGCCGTTGCTGGACGCCACGTACAAGGTGCTGGGCACGGCCAACAACGCCGCCCTGAACGACATGTTCCTGCTGGCCTTCGCCATCACCGTGGCCGTCGGCGTGGACGATCTGGTGCACGTGACGAGCCGTTACTGGCAAGCCCGCGACGCGGGGGCCCGCCGCGGCGCGGCCCTGGACGAGGCATTCGCCCATGCGGGGCGCGCCATCACCGGCACGACGCTCACCACCTTCGCGGCGTTTGCCGTGATGAGCGGCGTCTACTTCCTGCAATCCAAGAACCTGGCCATCCTCACGGCCACGGGCGTGGTGGCGACCTACGCGCTCACGCTGATGTTGCTGCCCCGGGCCTTGGCGGGTCGGCCGGCGACCCGTCGGGATTGAACAGGTTGCGTGCATCGAACGCGTCGGCGCTTGGCCCCGTGGTGCGCAGTAGGTCGAGGCGTTGCTTGCATTCCGCTGGGCTCAGCACGGTTCCTTCGGGGACCCACCACATGACGAGGCTGGGGCCATCCATGGGGCCGAACCACTTGCGCCGGTCCCGCAGCAGCTCCCGGTGGCGGGTGTCGAAGACGAAGGCCATGAGGCTGGGGACGTCCTGCCAGATGCTGATGTTGACCAGCATGTCCTCGTCGAAGACGCCACCCTGCTCGTAGCCACCCTCGCCGACGTGCCGCCAGACAAAGCCCGGGCTGGTATCGGCGATGGCGTTGATTTCGTCGATTCGCGCCACGAAGTCCGCCATCAACGGCGAATCGTAGGGCGCCTTCATGCGCGAGACGTTGAGTTGGGCCAGATGCACTAGTGCTCGCCACCCACCGGGTCCGACGCCCCTTGCGGGGCGCCATCTCTGCTGGCCGGGACGCTAATGCGTCCCACCCACCGGGTGGTGCACTCCACTGCCCTCGCTGACCTTGCCCACGACGTGCACGTCGTAGTCTGCGTTGGCGCGCAGAATCTCGAGGGCCGCATCGGCGGCGTCGGCGGGGACGACGACTACGAAGCCCATGCCCATGTTGAACGTCTTGTACATCTCGTGGTCCTCGACGTTGCCTTCCTTTTGGAGGCGTTGGAACACGCTGGGGACCGGCATGGGGTCCGTGATGTTGTATTGGACGCCTTGGTTGATGCGGCGCAGTTTGCGCAGGCCGCTGCCGGTGATGTGGCTCAAGCCATGCACGGTGACATCGCTCTTCAGCAGCGCGACGATGGGCTTGACGTAGATGCGGGTGGGTTCCAGCAGCACTTCGCCGACGGTCTTGCCTTCGTGCTCGTGGTCACCATAGGGCCATTCGTCGGTGTAGGCGTGGCCGGCGGATTCGATGATGTTGCGGGCCAAGGTGTAGCCGTTGCTGTGGATGCCGCTGCTGGCCAAGCCAATCAGCACGTCGCCAGGCTGGATGGCCTCGCCGGTGACGAGGTCTTCCTTCTTGGCGTAGGCCAGGCAGGTGCCGGCCAAATCGAAGCCTTGGACGATGCCGGGCAGGGTGGCGGTCTCGCCGCCGACCATGCTGACGTTGGCCATCTCGGCCGCGCGTTCGAGGCCGATGCCGATTTGCTTGGTGAACTCCGGGTCGGGGTCCTCGACGGCGAGGTAGTCGACGAAGGCGATGGGTTCGGCGCCCACACAGATGGCGTCGTTGACGTTCATCGCCATGCAGTCGATGCCGACGGTGTCCCACTTCTTGATGGCCCGCGCGATTTCGACCTTGCTGCCCACGCCGTCGGTGCAGAGGCACAGGGCGTGGTCGCCGAAGTCGACGAGGCCGCCGAAGTGGCCGATGCCACCGATGGGGGCGCCGATGCCGGTGCGAGCAAACGCAAGGGCGCCGGCGAGGGCACCAACGGCTTGGTCTTCCTTCTCAATGTCGACGCCGCTGTCGGCGTAGGTCATCGGCTTGTCGGCCACGGCGGCGCGACGGAGGCCCTGTTCAAAAACGGAGACCCAGCCAGCTGCACAAACGACCATGTAGCCAAAGGCCGCTTGCCGAGCATGCGTGCGGCGAGCGTTTCCTTGGCAGCACTCATGCTGGCCCTGGCAACCGCTACCCCAGCGACGGTCGATTCGG
>JBFKTF010000128.1:0-5635 GCA_041636435.1 Thermoplasmatota archaeon | reverse complement strand
GTCTTCTGGATGTGGGCAAACGCTCCCTGCTTGAACATGCCCTTCTGCTCCCATTCGCGGGCGGCACGAAGTGCTGCGCGGGCATCGCTGCGACGCATGGCCGGATATGCTCCTGTCGCGCTTTTGAACTTGCCGTGCCCCCGCACGGCGCTTGTCGACAATGCTTGCAGGGGGTCTACGGCTGGGCGAAGTCCATCATCGCCGCCACCGCCGCGCCCTTGGGCAACGGGGAGCCAAGAGCCGCCATGGCGCCCTCAATGGCCGCCCAACCCGCCGCCAACTCGGTCCACGTGGTGGACGCCATGTGGCCGATGCGGAACACCTTGCCCTTCCAGTCGGCCTGGGCGCCCGCCACGACGACGCCGAAGCGGTCCTTGAGCATGGGACGGAAGTCGCCGTCGGCCACGCCGTCCGGGTACCGAATGGCGGTCACCGTGTCGCTGCGCACGGACGCGTCCGAGGCCAATTCCAAGCCAGCGGCCTCCGCGGCCGCACGGCATGCATCCGCCAAGCGGCGGCTGCGCGCAAAGCGCGCCTCCAGGCCTTCCTCCATGACCATGTCCAATGCCTCGACGCACGCCAAGTGCAACGGCACCGCCGCCGTGAAGGGGGTCTGGTTGTCCTTCTCCGCCCGGTCGATGTGCTTCTTGAGATCCAAGTAGAACCCAGGGGGGTCCAGGCGCTCGTAGGCGCGCTCGGAGACGCCCACGAACGCCAAGCCGCTGGGCCCGCCGATGCACTTCTGGCTGCCCACGATGCTGACGTCGAGGCCCCACTTGTCCATGGGCACCGGCACGCTGCCGGTGGCCGTGATGGTGTCTGCGATGGACAAGGCGTCGTGCTTGCGGCACAACTTGGCGATGGCCTCGCCTTGGTTCATGACCGCCGTGCTGGTCTCGTTGAGCGTGAAGCACACCGCCGTGGCGCCTTCCTCCAGTTCGCGCTCCAAGGCGTCCAGGTCCACGCCATGGCCCCACGCGCCGGACAACGTCACGGCCCCATCGCCGGCGTAATGGGTCGCCAACTGGGCCATGCGTTCGCCGAACTTGCCGTTCTCGACGCCCACGGCGCGGTCGCCCCAATGCACCAGGTTGCTCACCGCAGCGTCCATGCCCGCCGTGCCACTCCCCGATAGCACCGCCACGTGCTTGGTGTCCATCAACGTCCGCAGACCTTCGAAGAGGCGCCGATTGACGTCCGAGAACTCCGGGCTACGGTGCGCCATCGCCGGCGCGGCCATCGCCTGCCGGACACGGTGATGCATCTTGACGGGGCCAGGCAAGAGGAAGATGTTGTCGTGGACGTCGAACGTCACGCGCCGGGCAGAGGCCCGCCACGATTCAACGTGCCGGTCAGGCGGGCGGCATGGAGTCGAAGACACCGTCGGCCGGCGTGGCCAAGCAAGACCACCAGACGCCGTATGCAGCGCCTTCGGGGACCTCACCTTGGCCGTGGCTGGACATGAAGCCGCTGCTCACGACGTTCCAGTCCGCGTCCAAGAACGCGAAGCCGGGGCTGTCGGCGGCCGCCGCGGAGACGCTGGCCGTGTAGCTGTACCCGATGGTGTGCGGCTCCAGTGCGAAGCTGCGGTAGAAGACGCCGTCCAGTGCCTTCGGGTAGCCGACGCCAAAGATGTCGCCGAAGCAACCGATGAGCGTGGCGCCGCCGGCCGTGAAGCTGCCTTCGGCGTGCTGGCCGGGCAGGTACGAGATTGCCTCCTCGACCACCACGGTCAGGTTGGCGATGGTCTCGTTGGCCCCATCGCTGACCCGCAGCGTGGCGTTGTACGTCCCAGCGGCCGCGTAGCGGAACGTGACGTTCTGGGATGCGGTGCCGTTGGCATCGCCCACCCCATCGCCGTCCGCGTCCAGCTCCCAGGTCAGGTTGTCGCCGTCCTCGTCGTGGACGTCCACAACGAACGTCGCGTTCAGGCCGTCGCTGGTGGCGTTGAGCAACGCCGTCGGGGCGATGTTGGTCGGGAGTGTGGAGACGTTCTGCTCCGGCTGCTCGGGCGGAGCCTCGTCCGCGTCTTGGACCGGTTCGGCCGCGGGCGCAGCCGCCTCTTCGGGGGCTCCGGCGCAACCGGAGAGCAGGGAAGCCAACAACAGGACGACCAACCAACGCATGGGCTCGACGCGTTCTCACGGCACATAGCCCTTGTGTGGCACCTGCCGCACGCTTCAAGCACCCCCTTGGACTCGACGACCTCGTGGAGATCCGTCGCGTCACCCGGGACGACGACACCGTCGTCGCGTCCCTGTTCGCTGCCTACGCCAAGGAGTTCGAATACGAACTGGGGAACCAGGACGTCGTCGACGAAGGCAAGAACGCGCGCCGTCGCTACGCCGATGGCGCCCTGCTCGTCGCCCAAGAAGGAGACGAAGTCGTCGGCATGGTCGCCTACGAGCCCTGGGGCCCTGGTCGCGCCCGCATGAAGCGCATGTACGTGCCACCCGAACACCGCCGCAAAGGCATCGGCCGCCGCCTGGCCAACGCCATCATGGAACGGGCGGAGCGGGATGGCAACATCGAGATGGTGCTGGACACCTCCGGCCCGATGCACGCCGCCACGGCGCTGTACTATGATCTTGGGTTTGCGGACCACAAACCAGACTACACGGCGCCCTGCAACGACGTCCTGTATCTCCGCAAGGCACTCTGACGGCGCCTGCCGTAGAGCGCTGGCCTCGGGTGTCGGCGTCCACAGGCCCCGGCGGGGTGCCATCTATAACGGATGGGCTCCGATGATGGGGTGATGCCCGCAGAGATCCTCATCGAAGACGCCGCCGACCCCGACGTCGTCAGCCAGCTCTGGGCCCAATACTGGGACGAGCACCACGAAGACCTCGGGGCCCAAGATTTGGCCATGGAGGCCCGCGCCCTGCCCAAGGGCTACGAAGCCCCCGACGGGGCCCTCCTTGTCGCCAAACTTGGCCACGACGTCGTGGGGACCGTGGGATTGCAGCGCTTCGACGAAGAGACCGCCGACATGCGCCGCATGTACGTGCCCCAACAATACAGGGGCCAAGGCATCGGTGAAGCCCTCGTCCAGGGCATCATGCAGAAAGCCAAATCCATGGGCTACACGCGCATGATCTTGGACGTCAGCGAATCCCAGACCGCTGCGCGGCGCGTCTACAAGGCCGCCGGCTTCCGCGACGCCGATGGCTTCGGCTTCAGCCCCCTCAAGGGGCCGATGTACATGGTGCGGGAACTGTAGCCGCACGCAGTTATCTGCTGGATGCCAGGTGACCTCCCATGGACGACGACCTCCGGGCCCGCGTCGAACGCCTCGAAGCCGAAGTGGAGACGCTGCGCCAACGCCTCGATGCCACGTGGCAACCGGTCGCGTCCAAGCCTGAACCGAAGACCGCCAAGCCATCGCCCGTGCAGCGAGCCTGGGGCGACGGCGATCTGGAAACCAAGATTGGCGGCAAGTGGCTCGCCGTCGCGGGCATCACGTTGCTCGTCATCGCCGTGGTGTTCTTCTTCCAACTCGCCGTGGAGCGAGGCTGGATTGGCCTAGCGATGCAAGTGGTGCTGGGCGTCGTCTTCGGTCTGGGCATCTGGGCCGGCGGCATCGTCATGCAGCAACGGCAAACCCTCACCGGCTTTGCCCAAGTGCTCTCAGCCGGCGGCGTGGCCATCGCGGCGTTCGCTCTCTTCGTGGGGCACCACTTCCCCGAGTACCAGGAAGCCACGGGGCTGAGCCTCCTCGTCGACAGCCTCCTCTTGGGCCTCCTGGGCATCGGCGCCGCCCTCGATGCGGGGCTGCGGCGCGCGCCGGTCCAAGCGGCCACCGCGGCGGGCCTCATCGTCTGGACCGCCATCGCTGGCCTCGACGCCACCATCTTCAGCCTCGCCTATACGGTCGCCATGGTGGCCGCGCTGCTCGCTGTGGGGCTTTGGCGCGGCTGGCCCTGGATGGCCGCCACCGCCGCCCCGGCCGCAGCCCTCGTCTGGATCGTCCACCTGATTGGCACCACCAACGAGACCGCGGTACTGGCCTGCATCGTCTTGGTGCACGTGCTCATCGTCGGCGCCGCCACGCGCCTGCGCGACATCGACACCGCCACCGTCGTCGGGCACATCACCAGCTGGGTCACCTTGGCATGGCTGGGCTTGCTGGCACTCTCCGAAATCACGGACGCCGACGTCTTGGGATGGTGGCTCTTGGGCGTCGCCGCGCTGGGCTTTGGCGCCTCCTTCTTGGTGGTGCCTCGGCCACTGCGACTCGCCGCCGCCATCCCCGCCACGGTGGCCGCCATCGCTGCACCGCTGCTGTTTGAACCCGATTGGCCCCGCATCCCCATGTGGCTGGCCATGTTCGCGGCGGCCGAAGCCCTCTGGCGCCTGAAGCACTGGACCACGAGCCTCAGCGCCCGCCCCATCTTGCTGGCCGTCATGCTCCTGCACGCCATGAGCATCGAATTGGGCCACATCGAACTGCGCGAGTCCACGTGGATCACCGACATCGTGGTGTTGATTCTGGCCGGTGCTGCCGGCATCGTTGCCTGGCAAGGGCAACGGGACGCCCAGAAATCCGACATGCTTGTTCCCGCGCTGGGTCTTGCCTTCGGCACCCTGGTGTTGCTGGCGCTGGGCGTGGCCGCCTTCGAAGGCCCCCTCGCAAGCGTGTCCTGGGCCGTCCTGGGCATTGGCTACGTCGTGGCCGGCTTCATGGTCGACCGCATGCCCTTGCGCATCGCGGGTCTCGCCGTCTTCGCGGCCACCCTCGTGCGCATCGTCACCGTGGACCTGGCCGGTGTGGACGCCCTGATTCGCGTCCTGGCCTTCATGGGCATCGCCGCCATTCTGCTGGTGGCGAGCTGGCTCTACGTGCGGCGCACCAAGGCATAGCTCCACTCCGCTTGGCCCTCAACCCATATCTACCCCCTCCAAGTCGCCGACCCCATGGAGATGCTCTTCGACGCCGAGGAATTCGTGAAGGAGGCCGTGGAAAAGGCCCGCGAAGCCATCGGCGATCGCATTGCCGTCATCGCAGTCAGCGGTGGCGTCGACTCGTCCGTGGCCGCCGAGATTGTCAAGGAGGCCATCGGCGACCGGCTCCACGCCATCTACGTGGACACCGGCTTCATGCGCAAGGGCGAGAGCGAAGAGACCGAGGAGATGTACAAGCGCATGGGCCTCAACCTCACCGTCGTCCACGCGGCCGACGAATACTTCGAGGCCCTCGACGGCGTCACGGAGCCCGAGCAGAAGCGCAAGATCATCGGCGAGAAGTTCATCCGCATCTTCGAGCGCGAGTCCAAGAAGACCGGCGCCGAAGTGCTCATCCAAGGCACCATTGCCCCCGACTGGATTGAATCCGGTGGCGGCAACCGTGACACCATCAAGAGCCACCACAACGTCGGTGGCCTCCCAGACGACATGGAGATGGACCTCCACGAACCCCTGTACGACTTGTACAAGGACGAGGTCCGCGCCGTCGCCCGCTACCAAGGCATCGAAGTGGCCGAGCGCCAACCGTTCCCTGGCCCCGGCCTCGCGGTCCGCGTCATCGGCCACTTGACGTCCGAGCGCGTCATGATTGCCCGCGAAGCCTGCCACATCGTGGAGACCGAGCTGGAGAAGGCCGTCGAAAAGGGCGAGATGGCCGAAGTGCCCTGGCAAT
>JBFKTF010000127.1:0-5639 GCA_041636435.1 Thermoplasmatota archaeon | reverse complement strand
TTTTGGAGCAGCGCGGCCAGCTCAGGCGTCGTGCAATAGGAGGTGCAATGCGTCGACGGCGTCGCGTAGGGCGGCGGCTTCCATGACGAAGATGTGGTCGTTGCCGCACGTGGTGGCATCCACGATGCGGATGCCGCGTTGAGCCAAGGCTTGGCTAATGGCGGCCACGAAGCCCGGCACCGCTTCGATGTCGGGGGGACTGCGGACGTTGATTTCCACGAGGCCACGGCGCTCTTCCACCAACATTTCTTCGCGCATCTTGGGCAGCGCCTCATCCAAGAGACTCTCTTCGGCCACGATTTGCAGGCCGCTCCAACCGTTGAGGACGTGGACCTTGTCGTTGCCTTCCATCTTGGCCAGGATGTCGGCCGCGGCCGCCAGGCGCACCCAGCCGGGCTCGAAGATCAAGAGGCCGACGCCGGTGCGGATCTCCAGTTGGCTCTGGCGCAGGGCTTGGCGCAGGGTCGCCATCTGCTCCGTGGGGCCCTCGCCAGTGTACTTGCGGCAGGCGGCCAAGACGGCATCGGGGCGGTCGATGTCCAATTCGTCCTGGATGCGGCGGGCCAAGGCGGCGGCGTTCACAATGCCCATCCGGTAGGCTTCCTGGATTGGGGGGCGGGCGTCGATGTAGTCCCGCACCGCCTGGGCGATGTTCACGAAGCGGGGACGTGGCCGCTCCCTCTTAGGCCCCACGACCACGGCTTCGAAGCCATTATGAAGGACACCCAAGTCGGCCGCCTCGCGCCTCCTGGCGCTTGGGTTTTCGAACCTCCATACGCCGCAGTAGCTTAGTTGGTGGAGCATCGGACTGTTAATCCGAGGGTCGCCCGTTCGAGTCGGGTCTGCGGCGCCTACCCCCCTTCCGTTCAGCGGAAGCCTTCTCCGGCCTGGCCCGGGCCTTCGGATTTAAGGCCCATCGGCCGTGGGCGGCCCCGTGGAGGACGCCGGCTGGTCCGCTGCACAGGTCCGCGCAGGGCTCGAGTCAGCGCGCGCACTGGATGCCCGCTTCGAGGCGGGCCAGATTCTGGGCTCCATGTGCACGGCCCCCCACGAATTGGCCCTCGCGGCTGCGGCCATGTTCCAAGAGACCAACCTGGGCGACCCCGCCCACTTCCCTGGCGTGGCCGGCCTGGAACAAGAGGTCCTGGCGGACTTGGCCCAACTCACGGGCGCACCGGGCCCCGAAGCGGTGCGCTACTTGACCGGGGGCACGGAGGCCAACTTGCTGGCCTGCGCCGTGGCACGGGAACAAGGCGCCCGCCGCATCGTCGTGCCCGAAACCGCCCACTTCAGCTTCGTCAAGGCCGCCAAGCTCCTCCAAATGGATTTGCTGCGCGTGCCGACCAAGGACTTGCGCGCCGATCCCCACGCCATGGCGGACCATGCCCAGGACGCGCTCCTGGTGGCCGTGGCCGGATCCACGGAGCTTGGACTCGTGGACCCCATCGCGGAACTGGGGCAAGTGGCATTGGATGCCGGCGTGCCGCTGCACGTGGACGCGGCCTTCGGTGGCTACGTTTTGCCGTTCATGGAGGACGCCCCGCCCTTCGACCTGAGCGTCCCAGGCGTCACCAGCATTGGGTTGGACCCCCACAAGATGGGCATGAGTGTCATCCCGGGCGGCGCCTTGGCGCTGGCCGATGCGTCTGGCTGGGATCGCTTGGCGGTGGAGACGGACTACGTCAGCACCGACAAGCAAAGCACCCTCATGGGCACGCGGCCCGGCGCCGCGGCGGCGGCCACGTGGGCCGTGCACCGGGCATTGGGCCGCGACGGTTACCGGGCCATCGTGGCGCGGTGCCTGTCCACGGCCCGCGTGTTGGCCGACGGCTTGCGCGTCCTTGGAGCCGAGGTGGTGGCGGGCCCCGAACTCAACGTCGTGACCTTCCGCCTCGGCAATCCAGAGGAAACGGCCAGGCGTTTGACCCAGGAGGGTTTCCGCCTGAACGTGGTGCCACGCTTCGATGCACTGCGCATCGTGGTCAACCCCCATGTGACGCCAGAGGTGGCCCAGAGGTTCTTGGCCTCTGCCGGCAGACTCAAGGCACACAGCCATTGACCACATTGTTGGACGTCGACGAATCCCTTCTCGATGCCACCGTGATGGACCGCGGCGGCTACCCCTATCTGATCCATCCCCTCATGGATGGCGTGCCCCGCGTGGAGCCGGCGCTGCTGCAGGAGTTTGCGGCCTGGGCGCAAGCGCAGCCAGCCATCCAACAAGCCAATGTGCTGTTGGCCCCAGAAGCCATGGGCATTCCGCTGGCCGTGGCGGTCTCGTTGGCCACCAACAAGCCATACCTCGTCATCCGCAAGCGCCAATACGGGCTGGATGGCGAGACCATTGCCTATTGCGAGACTGGTTACGGCGAGAGTTGCCTCTACGTCAATGGCTTGCAGCCCGGCGACCGCGCGGCCATCGTGGACGACGTGTTGAGCACCGGCGGCACCATGGACGCGCTGCTGACCACGTTGGAAGGCATGGACGTGGAGTTGACCGGCGTGTGCGCGTTCATCGACAAAGGGGAGGCGGCCGCCAAGTTGACCGCCAACCACCACATCCCCATCGCGGTCATGCGCCGCATCCGGGTCGGCGACCGCGTGGAGGTCTTGTGAGCGAATTTGCCCTGCAGACGCGGGGCCTGCGCAAGCGCTACGGGCGCGGCGAGGCCAGCGTGTTGGCGTTGGACCGCATCGACTTGGACATTCGCAGCGGGGAATTTGTCAGCATCATGGGCAGCAGCGGCAGCGGCAAGTCCACGCTGCTGCACCTCATCGGTTTGCTCGATGCACCCACGGCGGGCCGCATCCGCATCCAGGGCCGCGACGCGACCCGCATGAGCGACTTGCAACGCACGTTGGCGCGACGCCGCAACCTGGGCTTCGTGTTCCAGGCGTTCCACCTCTTGCCTCGAGCATCGGCCATCCAGAACGTCATGCTCCCCATGTCCCTGGCGGGCGTGCCCCGAGCCCAGCGGCAACCCCGCGCATTGCAGGCGTTGGACTCCGTGGGGCTGCGGGACCGGGCACGGCACAAGCCAACCGAGCTGTCGGGGGGCCAGAAGCAGCGTGTGGCCGTCGCCCGCGCGCTGGCCCTCAACCCGCCCATCATCTTGGCCGACGAGCCCACGGGGAACCTGGATTCGACGACCAGCCGGGAAATCATGGACCTGTTCCGCGGCCTGCATCGGCAAGGCCGCACCATTGTGCAAGTGACGCACGAGCCCACCATGGCGCAGATTGGCGACCGCATCATCACCATTCGTGACGGCCGCATGAGCCGCGACCAGCGGAGGCGGCCATGAAGTTCGTCGGCGACGCTGCCCGCATGGCGCTGAGCAGCATCTTTGGACAGAAGGTCCGCAGCTTGCTCACCATCCTTGGCGTGGTCATCGGCATTGGGGCCGTGGTCGCCATGACCAGCATGGGGGCCAGCTTCGAGGCCAGCATCACGGGCGAATTCGATGGCATCGACGACCGCGCCATTTTCGTCACGGCCACGTTGACCGACGTGGGGGGCGGACCGCCCAGTGCCGGCGACTTTGGCACCGTGTTCACGCAACGAGACATCGAACGCATCGAGGCAATCGACGGAGTGGAGCGCGTCGATCCCCAAGGAACGCTCATCATCGCGGGCTTGGAATTCGATGAGAACCGATTGCCGGTGGGCGCGTTGACGGCCGTGCGCGCCATCGACGACCAAGTGGCGGACACGGAGTTGTACTACGACGGCGGACCGTTTGAGGACGGCGACGACGCCATTGTGCTGGGCTGGACCATGGCCCTGTTCTTGGGTGGCGATGACTTGGACGACGACCGCCCCAGCGTCGATGCCGGCGACGATTTGATTCTGTACATGCCCGATGGCAGCAACCGCACCATCAAAGTCGCGGGCATCCTGGCCGAATCCGACGCGCTCTTTGGCAGCAGCAACACCGCCGCCTTCGTCCCCATTGACCCGTTCTACACCACGACAATCCAAGGCCCGTCGGGGCGCACCACGGCATACGGTTCGCTCTCCGTCATCGCCGCGGACCGCGACGTCGTGGACCAAGTCAAGGCAGACGTCAAGCAATACATTGAGGACGACTCGGACGCCGCCGAGCTGACCGAGGACATCGCCGGCCTCGAGTTCCTGGTGAGCACCGCCAGCGACATCCAGGCCCAAATCAGCACCGCGATTGGCCAATTCACCGCATTCATCGCCGGCATCGGCGGCGTGGCCTTGGTGGTGGGCGGCATCATGATTGCCACCATCATGCTCATCTCCGTGACCGAACGCACGAAGGAAATCGGCGTCATGAAGGCCATTGGTGGCCGCGACCGCGACATCCTCACCATGTTCCTGCTGGAGGCCGCCATCATCGGCCTCATTGGCTCCATCGTGGGCGTCATCGTTGGCTCGTTTGCCGGCTACGCTCTCGTGGAGGGCTTCTTCGCGGACGAGGACATCTCCTTCGTGCTGGACGTCCAATGGATGGTCGGCGGCGTCATCTTGGGCTTCATTGTGGGCATCGTGGCGGGCATCTTGCCCGCGCGACGAGCCACCAAGGTGCAACCCGTGGAGGCCCTCAGCTACGAGTGAAGCACGGACGGCACGGGGTCCCCGGCCAACCCGCCGCTGGCCTCCGACGGGGGCTCCCCCTGCCAGGCATCCAATACTTGGTGAATGTGGGCCACTTGCGAGGCGTTCAGGTAGGCCTCGTTGGCCAACGCCTTGCGGACCACTTTCGCCTCTTCGTTGCTCAGGTGGTTGTCCTCCAACACAGCCCACGTGAGGTTGCGGAAGCCTTGGCTCGTCGCCGCCAGCGGGCCCTCCAGTTGGGTGGCGACGATTTTGTGCATGAGGCTGGCGCCCCGGGAGGCTAGGATTTGATGCTCGGCTTGGCTGAGGCGCCCCGCAATCAAGCGGTCCTGAAACGAGGCCATCAATTGGCTGGTGGCGGCCAGCACCTGCAGGGGGGCCTTGCTGCTCTCTTGACGCAAGAATTCGATGCGCGTCAACCCGTTGCGCACGGCGCGGCCACCGCGGATGCGGCGCATCACCGTCGACATGGCCGCACCTGCAATCAAGCTGACCGCCACGACGGCGATCAAGCGGATTGTGCCGAGGTCCGCCAAATCCACGACCCGGGTTGTACCTGGAAGCATATAGAACCGCGTACACAGAACAACGAGCTTCGCCACGCCTGGCGCGCGCCGGGACCCCAACCCTGAAGAACCAGGGCGGGTCGAAGCGCCCCGTGGAACTGTACAACTACCTCATCCCCTTCGAGGAAGTCCTGCCCCAGATCAAGGCGGACCACCCCGATTTGGACATCATCGGCGTGCAGTTCCCCGACGGCCTCCGGGACCATGGCACGGAGATTGCCGACATCGTGGAAGCCGAACTGGGCGTCCCGGTGGTCATCTCCGCCGATCCCTGTTACGGTGCCTGCGATTTGGCCGACGACGAGATGGCCAAACTGGGCATCAAGGTCCTCATTCACTTTGGGCACAGCGCGATGCCCAGTGTCCCCGAGCTGGGTGGCGTCCACGTGTACTACATCCAGGCTTGGTCCACGCACACCATTGAGCCCATCGTGACGGAGGCCGCGACCCAACACTTGCAGGGCAAGCGCATCGGGGTCTGCACCACG
>JBFKTF010000126.1:0-5673 GCA_041636435.1 Thermoplasmatota archaeon | reverse complement strand
TGAACGATGACGAATCCATCCGGTACTCGCCCGAACGCGGCCTCGCGGGCATTGTCAGCCAGCAGCGCTCCGATGGCGACGTCGCCGCCATGATTGAGGCCTTCGTCCAGGATCACTTTGGCCGCACCATCAACGGCCACGATTACTTGGACGACCGCCCTGGGCGCGGTGATCCGTACCGCCTCATCGGTGGCCAATTTGACGCGCCACTGGACGCAGACAGTTTCGTAGCTCGCGACGGAGCATGGGTTGGCGGAGGCCCAGGCCACTGGACATACCGCTCCGGGCTTGACGGGCTATCCGTCCGTGTGCCCACCGCAACGGGTCCCTATTCGTCCGACGCCGGGGCGCTCATGGCGGATGCCGGAAACCGCGTGCGCGGCCCCTACGTCGATGGCGACGATGCCATGGCAACGGACGCTGCGCGCAACGCGTGGGCTGTGCTTGGCTGGCCAGAGCCGACGTTCGAGGATTACGACGCCGACGTTAGCATGATTTGCACCTAGTGCGCTTGCCGGTACGATTTCTGGTGATGGTGCGCATGGCTCTCCCGGGTGGGTCGGCCACGACGCTCAAAATTGACGGGCATGTCGTAGCGGCTCACCATGCGGGTGCGGGTGGCACCCCAGTCGTTGCGGTACGTGTATCCTTCTTGGGCACGGTTGACGCGGGCCATGCGCCTCCATGGAGGCGAGGACGGATGAGGCCGGTGCTGGGGGCGTTCTGGGCTTCTGGCCTATGGGGCGAGCACGATGGTGCCGGCATCCGCACCGCCGAACACCATGTGTTGGTGCATCGTGACGCCGTCGCGCACCAGGGTCAGACGCACGACCACTTCCCAGTCCGCCACGCCCCCCGTGGCCGTGAGTTGCAGGGGCATTTCGATGCCTGTTTCGGTCACGAATGGCGTGCCGGCCGATTGCACGACGGTGCCGGCGACGATCTCCACCATGGGTTCGCCCGTGCCGCGCGTCTTGCCGCTGTTGCCGATGGCGCGGCTGTCGCCGGCAGCCAGCAAGAAGGTGCCGCCCTCGAGGCCCTGATGCGACACCAACTCCACGGTGCCGGTCCAGAAGCTCTCCTGTTGGCGGATGGTCAACATCGGGGCGCCGGCCTTGAGGTCACCCGCGAAGCGGGCCACGATGGAGGCTCCGCTGTCTCCGGCCGTCGCCTGCGGGTCGTCGGCGACGAAGGGCGCGGGCGTTGGCGCGGCCGCCACGGTCAGGGCGGTGTCCTGCTGCACCAGGGCGGCCGCGAGGCTTCCAGGCAAGAGCAGCAGGAGCAACGCGACCCATCGGAGGTCCATGAAGAGACCGGCCGGGCATGACTCCGGCCGACCCCGGGACAAAGGGGGAAAAGCGGTCATCCTACCATCAGGCCGGGGACATGTGGAGTTGCATGTCGAAGGCACCCAGGCTGCCCGCCGGGGTGCCGTCGGCGACGACGATCTCCACGTCCGCGTGCAGGCTGCTGCCACCGGAGATGGTGAAGGCCGGCGAAGGGCCGGCCAGGGCATCCCAGGAAGCAACGCTGGCGCCCGCGGCGTCACGGAGCGTGATGGTGAGGCTCTGGATGGCGGCGGATGCGGCGCCGGAGCGCGCCATCGACACGGTGTAGGCTTGCGCCGGGTCCTGGTTCTGGATGGTGAACAGTTCGGTCAGCCCGAGGTAGGCGGCGCCGGAGATGCCCACGACCGCCAGTTCGGCGCTGGCTTGGCTTTGCCCGAGGCTCAGGCTGGCGTACCCTGCGTTCGCGATGGAGACGTAGTCGGGTCCGGGGGCGAAGATGACGTCCGATTGCGCGGCGCTGGCACCAAGCGAGACGTCCTCACGAAGCAAGACGCTGGCCCCCGCCCCACTGACGAGGAACGCGAGCGACAGGAGGAGGAAGGCCCCTCGGCGGCGTCGGCGGCGTTGTTGCTGGCGGTTGTCGGCAGGCGTCATGGGGGGTTGTGCTGGGGGCATCGAAACGTCATTTCGCCCGTTCCAGGGTTTAATCGGCGCGCAAATCATTCAAATAGGACTGGGAAAAAGGGCCTCAGGACGTGGGAACTTGGGCCCCAGCGGCCCTGCGGACCTGCTCCCGTCGTGCCGGCGCGCCGCAGGCCGCCGCCTCCACGGCCCTTGCAAGCGTTTTTCTCCTAGGGCGACGGTGTTGGTTCAGGGATGCACCATGAAGATCTTCGAGTCTGAACTCCGCGGCAAGACAGTGATGAGCGACGAGGGCGGTTACCTCGGAATCCTGCGCAACGTCAGCGCCAACATCGAGACCGGCGATCTGGTCAGCATCCACGTCGAGGCGGCCGAAGAAATCGACCCCCGCCTCTACCCCAACGACGACAAGGGCCGCATCACGTTCCCGTTCAACAGCATCAAGGCTGTGCGTGATGTGGTGGTCGTCGCCACCAACTAGACCACCGGCCAAGCTGCGCGGCCGCAGGTCGCGCGCAGGTTCCCAGGGGCGCAGCCCCGGGCGGGATGTGGTCGTCGTCGCCACCAACTGAGCGCACCGCGCTGCTTCTTCCCCTTCCTCAACTTGAATCCAGGCTGACCTGGTACACCAGGCTTGGGCCCCCGCCGTCCGGCGTCGCCACCAATTCGATGTCCACGGTCCCGGCGCCCACGCCCACCACCGTCAACTCCGCTGGGCTCCCGGTCGGCAGGTCAACGGGCGCACCACTGGTCTGCGTGGCGATGCCCGCCACGACCACCACTTGGGCCTCTGTCAGGATGCCGTCGCGCAAGGCCAACGTGATGGTGTCCAAGCCGCCCGCGTAGCCCGTGAAGGAGACCAATCGAGCCGACACCTGCCAGCTGGCGTCGCTGCTGGAAAGATCCAGCATGTCGTCGGCCGCCAGGGGCAAGGTGCCCAGGGACACGCTGGCGCTGGTGCCGCTGCTGCCCACCGTCGCCGTCCCCACGTCGGCTTGCTGCAACGTGATGGGGCCCTGTTGGCTGGCGGAGTCCACGGTGACACCTTGGCCCATGCTGACCGCTGCGGCGGCCAAGGGGACGAGCAGCACCGTGAGCCAGCGCCTCATATCGGCACGATGGTGTATTCGAGAGTGAAACTCCCGAGGCTGCCGGCGGTGGTGCCGTCGGCGATGTCCATGTTGACGGTGATGTCAAAGGAGTCGCTGGCGTTCATGGTGAAGGCGGTCCCGGTGGCGGCCTGGGCCGCGTCGTAGGTCTCCACCGTCGTGGCGCCGTCCTTGACCACGAACTCCAGCTTCGTCACGGCGCCATTGGGTGCCGCGCTGCGGGACAACGTCACCGAATAATCCTGGGTGACGTCCGTGTTGGTGACCGTCAACAGGTCCGTCACTTGCATCGCCGCTCCCGCCACCCCAGTCAACGCCAGCGTCGCCTTGGAGCCGCTGCCGGTGATCGTGGTGGTGGCAAAGCCCGTCAGGCCGCCGCCGCCATCGCTGAAGACGATGTCCGTGTCCTGGGATGCCGAATCAATTGTCACGTCCTGCTGCCACGAGATGGCGGCGGCCGCGATGCCTGCGCAGACGACCGCAGCGGCCACCCACAGGGCGCCACGGCCTCCGGACAGGAACGCCCAACGCTTGGGCGCTGGACGACGTTCAATGAACTCCACGGGACGGGGCTCTTGGGGCA
This sequence comes from Thermoplasmatota archaeon, assembly GCA_041636435.1. Classification (GTDB taxonomy): domain Archaea; phylum Thermoplasmatota; class E2; order JACPAO01; family JAHFTW01; genus JBFGSX01. The sequence goes on along the minus strand of JBFKTF010000126.1, from coordinate 2,050 downwards.
TCGGGATAAGGTCCGTCCGCAACGCACGTCACCGCTTCGATAGGTCGGATGGTCCAGTTTGGGACAAAGGATGCACATGGACGCTTGCGACTCGAACATGTTCGATGGCAGCGGACGTTTTTCATCCGGTGTGGGGCAATGATTATCCTCGTTCCCCAACTTCGCGCACTCCCTGCGGGGTCCTGTCTCATATGGTGTTGTTCGTCGACAAAGCAGCCGTGCTCGGAGCCGGCATCATGGGTGCACGCATTGCCGAAGTGATGGCCATGAACAATGTGGCCGTCGTGGTCCGGGACATCTCGGATGAGTTCCTGGAACGCGGCCGCAAGATGGTCGAAAAGGACCTGGACGAACTCGTCGCCTTCCACGCCAAGAAGGCCGACAAGGCAATCTCTGACTTCGAAGGCAAGACCGGCGTCGCCCTCAGCGACGACCAGAAAGCCACCGTCCACGAGAACCTGAAACCCACCTACGACGAGGAACGCAAGCAACGCATCCTCGACAAAATCACGTGGACCACGGAGCTGGCCGACGTCGCCGACTGCGACATGGTCATCGAAGCGGTTCCTGAATCGATGGAACTGAAGGGCAAGGTACTCAACGAACTGTTCGAGCACCTCAACGACCACGCCGTGGTCGCCACCAACACCAGTACCATCGCCATCAGCGAACTGGCCGCCAAGCTCCCCAAGGAGCGCCGCGGCAAGTTCCTCGGCGTCCACTTCTTCAACCCGCCAACGCAGCTTCCCCTCATCGAGATCATCCCCGGCATCGAGACACGCTACGACGTGCCCGAGGACGTCATCAACGTCTTCGCCCCCATGCGCAACCAGCGCTTCCCGATGCTCCCCATCCAAGTCAAGGAATGCCCCGGTTTCCTCGTGAACCGCATCCTGGCCCCGATGCTCAACGAAGCGTTCCTGTGCTTCGAAGAGGAGATTGCCAAGCCCAAGGACATCGACCTCGCCATGCAAGCCGGCGCGGGCATGCCCATGGGCCCCCTCGCTCTGGCCGACTTGGTCGGTCTGGACGTCATCCAACACGCCGGCGAATCCATCGCCGCGCAATCCGGTGGCCGCCTACCACAGCGCGCCCCACGCATCGTCAAGCAGCTCGTCGCCGCCGGCCGCCTCGGCCAGAAATCCGGACAGGGCTTCTTCGATTACAACCAAAACTAGGTGAAACAACATGGGAGAACTGGTCAAAGTCAAGATTGAGAACAAGATCGCCGTGGTCACCCTCGACCACCCGCCGGTCAACAGCCTCAGCCCCGCCATGCTCGACGAGCTCAAGGCGGAGTTCACTGCCCTAAGCGACAACGCCGACGTCAACGCCATCGTGTTGACCGGCAACGGCAACCACGCTTTCTGCGCTGGCGCCGACGTCAAGGAACTGGCCGGTGCCAGCCCCGACGACGCCCAAGCCATCGTCAGCAAGGGCCACGACGCATTCAACGTCGTGGAGGACTGCAAGAAGCCGGTCATCGCCGCCATCAACAACCTCGCCCTCGGCGGCGGTTGTGAACTGGCCATGTCCTGCGACATGCGCATCAGCAGCGACCGCGCCCGCTTCGGTCAACCCGAAGTCTGGCTCGGCCTCATCCCCGCCTGGGGTGGCAGCACCCGCCTGCCCGCCATCGTCGGCGCCGCCAAGGCCAAGGAACTGATCTTCACCGGTCAGATGATCAACGCCCAGGAAGCCCAGCGCATCGGCCTGGTGAACAAGATTGTCCCCGACGGCGAAGAAGTCCGCGCGGCCATCGACATCGCCCGCATGATTGACCGCAAGAGCGCCCCCTTGGCCGTCCAGGCCGCCAAGCGCGTCATCAACGAGAACCTCCGCGCCCCGGACCGCGCCACGGCCCTCCAGAACGAACTGGAAGCCGCCGGTGCGATGACCGCCACCGAGGACCTCATCGAAGGCATCACCGCCTTCATCGAGAAGCGCTCGCCCGAATTCCAGGGCAAGTAAGCGCCGGCCTGACCTCTTCCCTCTCGATCTCAGCGACCCTCTGAGTCTCCGCCCATGGCATTCGAATTCGAGTTCCCGC
>JBFKTF010000125.1:0-5735 GCA_041636435.1 Thermoplasmatota archaeon | reverse complement strand
CCGAAGGTGCGGCGCGCCACGTCGATGAGGGCGTCCACGTCGGGGCCCGCCATCCACAAGCGGGGACCCATGAGTTGCACGTCGCCTTCGATGCCGTCGCGCAGCAACGCGTCGAAGATGTTCTGGCGCAGGCGATGCGTCATTTGGCGGCGCACGGGCTGGCTCTTGATGCCGATCTCGCCGTAGCGCACCATGACGCCGTCCCAGGCCATGGCGCCGCCGACTCGGACCTCTCGGATAAGCCTACATGACGCGCTTCTGGGTGCTGCGCATGTCGCTGGCCATGCCCTTGCGGTCCACGAGCCAGTCCAATCCGGCCACCTTGACCTTCCCGTTGAATTTCTTGGCCAGGATGCCGATGATGACGTCCAGTTCCTCGCCCATGGCGTCGTACGTCATGCTGACGCGGGGCTTGACCTCGATCTTCGTCTCGGTCTCCCGCACGTAGAGCACGTCCACGATCAAATCGTGGCGGGCCTTTTCCAGGTGCGAGTCCACTTGGCGCACTTCGTGGAAGTCCAGCAGCTTGCTGAGCTCCATCATGCGCCGGATGTTCAACGCCGGGTGTTCGATGACCAACTGGAACGGGAAGTCGATGGCCAGTTGTTCCTCCAACGCGACGTTGTGCATGGAGGGAAGTCGCTTCACCCATTCAATAGTGCTTCCTGTGCATCCCTTGACGCCCAAAGGTCCGATTGTCCTAGGCCCGCACCGATTTCCATGCGGCGCCGCGCCGTTGATGCTATGAAGGGAACCAGAGTCGGCCGCCTTGGCCAAGCACAAGCCCAGCCCGTTGGAAGGCCAGCATGCATGCGTACCCAAGCGGCCAACGGGGCGAGACTCAAGATCTCCTGCTTAGTGCTTCACAGGTTCGAATCCTGTCGCATGCACTCCTCGGCGCTATGCGCCTCGTCGCGCACGCGACAGGAGCGGCGACGGTTGCGCTTCGCGCACCCCTCGCCTATCCCGTCGCATGCACTGTTGACGCCGTCGCAGACGGCGGCAAGAGCGTCCGAGGCCGTGCTTGCACGGCCTTGGGCACTCCTCGGCGCTATGCGCCTCGTCGCGCACGCGACAGGAACGGCGACGGTTGCGCTTCGCGCACCCCTCGCCTATCCCGTCGCATGCACTGTTGGCGCCGTCGGCGGCACGCCACCGCCGGGCGTGGCCCCGCTCGCGTAGTCTATCAGCGACGCCCGCCTGCACCGCTTGTGTCCCTCCTGGAGGCTCGCATGTCCGACCCCGTGCACATGGGCCCGATGCAGAGCCCCAGCGCCGTCGGCGCCGTCGGCAACCCGGCTTGCGGGGACGTGGTCACGCTGTACCTGCGCATTGAGGACGGCGTCATCGAGGAGGCCAGCTTCGAATCGGTCGGGAGTCGCTACCAACTCGCGACGGCGAGCGTGTTGTGCGACTGCGTGTTGGGTCAAGCCGTGGAGGAGGCCCACCAACGGACGCCGCAATGCGTCTTGGAGAAACTGCCCGACTTGCCGGCACGCAACCGCTACTTGGCCCACTTGGCCATCGACGCCCTGCGCCGGGCACTGAACCGCTACTTGCGCGGGGAGCCGGGCCCCGAGGACGCCGTGTTGGAGCACATCGACGCCGACGAGGCGCGGGACGTGGTGCAGCGCTTGTTGAAGACCAGCGACTTGGGCACCATGGAGATCGAGGCGATGCTCGAAGCGGAAGGTTACCGCGTGCCGGGTGGCGTGGCGCGCCTGTTGTCGGGCATGCGCCGGGAGGGTCTCGTGGTGAGTCGCATGTCCAAGGACAAGCGCAGTTGGCGCTGGGGACTCACTCCAGGGCGCCCAGAGCCTTGATGGTGCGGGGCATCCGGAACAGCAGCATCCAGCCGACCAGCAACGTGGCCAACAGGAGCCCCGCGAGCAGGAACGGCGGCCACGCCACGCTGAGGATGAAGGGGCCCCGCACGTAGCTGACCATCTTCTCTTCCAACACCGCGTTCTGCAGGAACAGCAACGCATTGGCCAGGAACAGCCCGAAGATCCAGGTCTCGGCGAATGGGAAGAACTGCGCCGTGCCCCACATCACGACGGCGATGCCCAACGTATCGAACGTGGAATCCAACACGGCCCCGAGGCGGCTGGCGGTGCCGCCGGTGCGGGCCAGGATGCCGTCCATGCCATCCAGGAACATCACGACCAAAATCATCGACACGAACAGCCACGGCATGGCGTGGGTGGCGGCCCAAATCTGCACGGCGAAGAACGGCACTTGCAGGAACGTGGCGTGGTTGGGGTGCACGCCGCGGTCCAGCAACCACTGGGCCATCCGGCGAAATGCGGTGTCGTAGAACTGCCGCGCCACGGCGGTGCGATGTGCGTCGCCCTACAAGTCCTATGCGCGTTCGAGGCGGGGGCCTTGGGGCGTGTCTTGGATGACGTAGCCTGCTGCGGCGATTTCGTCGCGGATTTTGTCGGCGGTGCCCCAGTCCTTGGCGGCTCGGGCGGCTTCGCGCTGCTGCAACAGGTCCTCGAAGTGGGCCACGTCGTCGTGGGCGATGGGTTGGTCGAACAGGGTCAACACCTGGGCGCAACTCTCGAACGCCTGCAAGGCGGCTTGCCCTGCGGAGGCGGCGATGCCGGCCTCCAAGGCGTTGGCCTTGCGGATGAACGTGAACAACGCGGCGGCGGCCCCGGGCGTGTGGAAGTCGTCGTCCATGGCGGCAGCGAACTCGTCTTGCAACGCGCTCGTGGCGTCGGCCAATTCGGCATCGGCGCTGCCGTCGCCACTGGCTTGGGCCAACATGCGCCGGGTGCGTTCCAGGCGTTCGACGGCCTTGATGGCCTCGTCGAGGCCCTTGCGGCTGAAGTCGATCTTGCTGGAGTAATGGGTCTGCACGAAGTAGAATCGCAGCGCGGCGGGATCGATGCCGCGCTCGTCCAATTCATCGAGCATTTCCTTGAGGGTGATGAAGTTGCCAAGGGACTTGCTCATCTTGGTGCCCTCGACGTTCAGGAACCCGGTGTGGATCCAGTAATTCACGAAGGGCGCCTTGCCGGTCTTGGCTTGGGACTGGGCAATCTCGTTTTCGTGGTGGGGGAAGATCAGGTCCTGCCCGCCGCCGTGGATGTCGATTTGGTCGCTGCCCAAGGTGTGCGTGGACATGTGGCTGCACTCGATGTGCCACCCGGGGCGGCCCTTGCCCCAGGGACTGTCCCATTGCGCATCGGCTGGTTCGTCGGACTTGGCCGCCTTCCACAACGCAAAGTCGGCCGGGTGCTGCTTGTCCGATTCCACGTCCTTGCGGGTGCCGGCCGCCATCTCGCGGTAATCCCTGCGGCTCAATGTCCCGTAGCCTGCTTCGGGGAAGTGCTCCTGGGCGTGGGCGTCGTACTTGGGCACGTCGAAGTAGACGTTGCCGGCGTCGGTGGCGTACGCAAAGCCTTGCTCGATGATGCCCTGGATGAAGTCGATGATGCCCTCCATGCTGGTCGTGGCGTGCGGGGCCACGTCCGGGGGGCGCACGCCGAGGCGCTCGGATTGCTTGGTGCATTCCTTGTCCCACGTGTCCGCGTGCTCCAAGGGACTGACCCCGAGTTCTTGGGCGCGGGCGATGATCTTGTCGTCCACGTCGGTGACGTTCTGGCTGAACAACACCTCGTGGTCCCGTTCCAACCAGCGACGAATCACTTCGAAGCTGACCGCCGTCCGGGCGTGGCCGATGTGCATGTGGTCGTACACGGTCAATCCACAGAGGTAGAACCCGACCTTGCCCGGCTCGCGGGGCGTGAACGGTTCCTTCTGGCGGGTGCGGACATTGTACACCTGGAGGGCCACGCCCGCGCGAGGCGCCCGGTGTTGAAGAGGGTGGGGGTCCGTTCACTCGAGTCCGCCGCACCCGTCATATACACGAATCGGTCAACCGGGCCTTCGTGGCGAACCTGTACTGGCCGAAGCGATCGATGTTCCGGAGCGACCGGACCAAGCGCAAGCGCTTCGAAGAACGCCTCGACAAGGCCGAGGCCGACGCCCAAGAAGTGCTCGTCATCAGCCACGGCCACTGCCTCGACGGGGCCGGCTCCGCCATCATGGCGATGCGTGGCTTTGGCGAGGAGAACGTTGGTGTCGCGTTCTGCCAACCCAGCGACATCCAACGCGTGTTGCAATACTACACGCGCTTCCAAGGCGATGGCCGCACCATCCAAATCACCGACTTGAGCCTCAACCCGCAGCACTTCGACGCCATCGTCGACGCGGTCCAGAAGCTCAAGAACAACGGGTGGAGCGTCGAATGGCGCGACCACCACGAGAAGCAATGGGAAGGCATCGACCTGCCCCGCCTCGAAGCGGTCCTGGACGAGCTCGAAGTCAACCAGGACCACACCGAATCCGGTGCCAGCTTGGCCCAGCACGCGTTCTGTCCCAAGGACAAGTACGCCAAGAAGCTGGCCGAGACCATCCGCGACCGCGACTTGTGGTGGAACAAAACGGTCGACTCGGAGACCCTGGAGTTCGCCATCAGCGACATGGGCACGAAGAAGTTCATGGCCCACTGCCTGAGCCGCGGACCCAAGGACCCCGTCGTGGACGAGGTCATCCAAGCCGCCGCCGACCGCCACCGCGCCGAAGTGGAACGCGACGCCAAGCGCTTGCTGAGTGGCACCCGCTACCGCAGCACCAAGGACGGCGAGAAGGTCGGCATCGTCTACGGCTGGCTCCCCAAGAACGTCGGCCTGCACCGCGTCCTCGAAGACGACGACGTGCAAGTCGCCGTCAACGTCCGCCCCAACGGCCACATGAGCCTGCGCAGCCGCAAGGGCGCCGACGTGTGCCAATTGGTGGCCAAGGAATTCGATGGTGGCGGCCACCCCAACGCCAGTGGCGGCACGCTGGGCCTCAAGGGCGCCAACTTCTGGCGTTACGTCCTGCGCCGTGGTCGCATCGGCCGCGTCGACGCCGTGGCGAAGAAGGCCGTGGAAGAACTGGAGAACCGCGAACGCGCATGAAGGGCCAGGCGACCGGCCGCATCGATGGCGAACACGTCGTCGTCATGGACCAAGTCGCCGCCGACCGCCTCCACAAGAAAGGCCACGTCGGGCAACCCATGTCCGGTGGCGGCTTGCAAGTGAGCCGCGTCGAAGCCGCCCACGCCATCCGTTCTGGCCGCCTCCAAATCGATGGCACCGACTGGCACGAACTGCTCGTCGACCACCGCGCCGAAACCCAATACTTGGCCTACGCTGACTTGCGCGAACGGGGCCTCGTCGTGCGCCACGAAGGCGATGGCTTCGCCGTCTGGCAACGTGGTCAGGCGCCACCGGAACCGGCCTGGTTCCATGCCGTCACCGTCAGCGAACGGGACCCCGTCGACTTGGAAGACCTCGCCTCCCGCGACGGTGACATCGTCGCCATCGTCGACGACGACGGCGCCGTCACCCACTACCGCATCGATCAAGCCCACCCCACGGGCACCGTGGCGTGGCCGGGGGGCCGGCACAGCGGCATCGTCCTGGACGACCGCGTCATCGTGCCTGGTGCGGCCCAGACCGCCCAGGGCGCCGGCACGCCCCACGGCGAGGATCTGATTCTCAGCATCACCGACGCCACGGCCCTCCATGGCCAGGGATGGCTCGACTTGGACGAGGATGCGTTGCAGGCCGCCGCGGAGCGCCAACAGGACTTCGGGCGCACCATGCCCGTCTACCAAGCGCTGCGCGAGGCCGGCGTGTTGGCCAAGAGTGGCTTCCGTTTCGGCACCCACCTGCGCT
>JBFKTF010000124.1:0-5795 GCA_041636435.1 Thermoplasmatota archaeon | reverse complement strand
GTGGCCATCGCCATTGACTTCGCCGGCGGCCTGGCTGGCCTGGCGCAGAAGGGCCGCATCCAGCGCGTGTTCCAGCGCCTGTTGAAGGAGCTCGGTCAGCGCGCGGCCCAAGAGCCCGAGACCATCCAGGTCACGGCGTAGACTCGCGGGTCAGAAGCCACCCAACGTCGACTGCCGGGCACCGCCGATTTGGGGCACGGAGCCATCGCCGGGGTCGACGATGGGGGTCCCCACGGGAACCAAGTCCTCCAATTCGCGCCGGCCTTTGCCGAAGATGCGGTTGTCCACGGGCACCGCCTCCCATGCCCCTGGCGCCGGCGTGTGCAGCAGTTCCATCATGTCGTCGGGGTCGCCGCCGGCCATCCATGCATCCAGTTCGTCGGCCTCCAGGACGCAGACTTGCCGGTTGTGGAAGCCCCCGAAGAACGGGCTGGGCTCCGTCGTGACGATGCCGCCACAGAGTCGCTCGACGGGGGGTTCGTCCCCGACCTGCACCTTCTTGCGCGACACCAGGCCCGGCATGACGATGGGCTGCCCGTCGGCGCGGCGGAACCACCAGCTCCGCTTGGTCCCGTCCGCGTCCTTGGTCATCTCGTAGATGCCCGTGGCCACAAACAGCCCATGCTGCTTGCCAAACATGGCGGCCCACATGCGGGAGACTGGCAACCGATCGTCGCGGCAATTGCCCACGGGGCGGCCCCCGCCGACCGGGAACCCCCAACGCACGCGGGCCACTTCGCGCGCGCCGTCGTCGGCGACCACGGCCACGGGCAGCGTCGTGGTGAGCCGCACCACCGGGTGCGGAATCCATTCGCCTTCGTAGGCCCAACGCACGGCGCCCGTGGCGTCCTGGACGTCGATGTCGCTGGAGGTCAAGCCGATGAGGCCAGCCATGCGACACCATCGGCGCCGTGGTTTTCATCGCTTGGACCGGCGAAAACGGCCAAGAACGTCGGGCCATGTCGTGCGACCATGCAGACGTTCACCCGGACGACGACCATCGCGGCCCCGCGCAAACGGGTGTTCTCCATGCTGACCGATTTGGACCAAGCACACCTGGTGATGCCCGACATCGTGAAGGTCCGCTTGCTGACCGATGGCCCGTTCGGCCACGGCACTCGGTGGAAGGAGACGCGCCGCATGAAGGTGCTCGGATTTCTGCCCCTGCGCGCCAGTGCCGAAATCGAGGTCACCGAATTCGACGCCAACGCGAAGCTGACCACGGTGGCCGACGATGGTTGCAATTGGGCATCCTACACGTTCGTTCTGCGGCCCAACGGGCGACAGAAGACGGACGTCGAGTTGCTTGGCCAGTTCAAGTGCACGGGCAAGCACGAGGGCAATGAGAAGATGGCCAAGCGCATGGCCGATTGGTGCGAGAAAGCCGACGGGGACTTGCTGGACCGCCTCAAAGCGCACCTGGAAGCATGAGCCGCGTCGACGCGTTCCCGTACCCGCGCAAGCAGGATGCATACGACCTGCTGGCCACCTGGCTCGGGGTGCACGTGGCCGCCGGCGACGTCTACGCCGACCAAGAAAACGGCGACGACGATTTCTTCATCGTGGACGTGCGCCCCAAGTCGGCCTACGATGCCGGGACCATCCCCAAGGCGCTGCATTTCCCGCCCAGCAAGTGGACGCGCGAGCACTGCGAGCAGATGTTTGGCAAGCCATACGATTCCATCGTGGTGGTGGGTTGGTCGTGGCGTACGGACGCCCATGGCGCCGCCACGCAATTGGCCGCCTACGGCTACCCCGCACGCATCATGGTCGGGGGCTTCGAGGCCTGGGAAAAGGAAGGCTACCCCGTCAGCCGTTGACGCCGCTCGCCCGTTGCGAATCCTCCTAGTAGAGGACCTCCTTGGAAGCATCATGGAACTCGAACTTGTGAGCTTCAAGACCTGCCCCTACGTGCAACGCAGCCGCATCACGATGCTGCACAAGGGCGTGGACCACGAGGTCACGTACATCGATCTGGCCGACCCGCCGGCGTGGTTCCAAGAAATCAGCCCCTTGGGCAAGGTCCCCGTGCTGCGCGTGCGCCAAGGCGGCACCGAGGACGTCCTGTTCGAGTCCGCCGTCATCAACGAATTCGTGGACGAAGTGTCCACGGACAAGGGCCGCCTCATGCCCGAGGACGCCATCCTGCGCGCCAAGACCCGCGCCTGGATTGAGTTCGGCAGCAACTGCTTGGTGGACTTCTACCAGGCCTCCATTGCCAAGGACGAAGCGACCCACAACGAGCACGTGGAGGCCCTCAACGACAAGTTGACGCGCCTCGACGCCCAAGTGGTGGGCCCCTTCTTCTTTGGCGACGAATTCACTTTGGCCGACGCCGCGTTGGCGCCCCTCGTCATGCGCCTCGACTGGTTCGAGCACCACGCCCCGAACTTCTCCATGGACCGCTTCGAAGCCTTGGCCACCTGGCGCGACCACCTCATGGCCATGGGCGCCGTCACGGAAAGCATCGTGCCCGAGTGGCAGGACCTGCAGAACGGCTACATGGTCCGCAACGGCGGCTACCTTGGGCAGCGCATCCAGGAATCCGGGGCCACCGTCGCCACCACGTTCAACTGAGTCGACCCAAGCGGTCCGCCAGGATGCCCATCGCGGTGGCCGTTTCGAGGCTGATGCCTTGCCCGGTCAATTCGTGATGGTGCTCCACAGCAGCCAGCATCTTGGGCGGTAGCCCGGCCTTGCCCAAACCGACGAGCAAGCAGATGCGGCCCTCGACGTCCTCGAGCCGGCAGGCCTTCTCCTCGGCCGGGTGCGGCGTCGTGGCCACGGGAGTCCCGGGCCAACGGCCTGGCACACCGTGGGCCAGCGGCATGAGCCACAATCGCCCGTCCTGCTGCAAGCGGCGCGCGTAGCCTTCGCCTTCCCCGACGTTGGTCTCTGCTTCGACGAGATCCACCAAGGCATCGACGTCCTCCGTGGGGAAGCCGATGATGGCCAGGTCGAGTCCGAACGCCATGCAAAGGGGCGCGGCGCGGGCCACGGCGCGCACGTGGGGGGCATCGAGTCCGCCGGTGTAGCCATCGACGATGGCCAGCACGTGGCGGCGACCGGGCTCCACCGGCACGTCGACGGTGGCCTCTTGCTGGGCTGGGGCTTTCGGCGGGGACGGCGGCGTCATGCCGCTGCGCTCCATGGCTTGCGCCAACTTGCGGTGGGCCTTGGTTGCCTCGGCGCCACCCAAGCGTGGCAGTTCGGCGGCGGCGGCTTCGAAGTAGGCCGCGGGCGGGTGGCCCAAACGGTCGGCGCGGCCACCGATGGCGGCCATGGCGTGCACTCGGTCGGCGGCGTCTTTGCCGCGGCAGGATGCGGCCAAATCGAGCAGGGTCTCTTCGTCTTCGGCTCGCCAGACCAACACGCGGAACGCTTCCCGGCGCTCCGTGGCATCTTCGATGGCCCAAGCGGCGGCGACGGCGTCGTCTTGGCCGGCATGGCCCAGAATCAGGCTGGCGACCTTGGGGCTGGCGTGTTCCTTGACGACGTCCACCAGCTCTGGTTCTAGGTCGACGAGCAATTTGCCGGGCTCCACTTCGTGGCCAGGATTGGACAAGGCGCGGCGCAGGATGCGGCGACGGCGACCGCCGCCGAGGTGGGGGGCGACGGCGAGGATGGTGTCCGTGGTCCAACGGCCGTCGGGCATCCCCAGCACCGCCTTGACGCAGGCATCCTCCAAGGCGTCGCGGGCTTGCGTGACCGACGGACCCCGGCGGATGGTGGCGGCGACGGCGAGCGCCTCGCCCCAGGCTTCGGCCATGCGACCGGGTCGGTCGACTTGGCGCAGCAATCGCCGCGTCTCGTGCACCAATTCTTCGACCTTGTCCGCCGGGACGCGGGGGTCGGCGGCGATGGCCAGCAAGGCCGATGCGGCGTGGCCCGGATCGCCGATGGCGCGGGCGTCATCCAACAACCCGACGGGGTGGGTGCCGTGCTTGAGGGCACGTAGGACGGCGCGGCGTGCGGCGGGAGGATGGTCGGCCACGGGTGGCGCAGGGACTCTTCGCGTTTAGCCGATGGTGGGCGGGATGGCCCCCATCCGGCCTTCTTGGTAGTCCCGCACGGCCTGCACAATCTGTTCCCGGTTGCTCATCACAAAGGGGCCCCACTGCGCCACGGGCTCACCCAATGGCCGTCCCGTGACGAGGATGAGGCTCAGGCCCTCGTCGTCGGCTTGCACGTCCAAGTCGCCGTGGACGAGTTGGATCTGCCGCCCACGTTGTGGGGCACCGGCCACGTGGCCGCCGCCGGCGATGGCGTAGGCAAACGCGTTGTGCCCCTCCGGCACGGGGAGACGGACGCGGCCCCCCGGCCCCAGCACGGCGTGCAGGTACGTGATGGGGGTGCGGGTGTCGATGACGGCCTCGGTGTCCTCGAAGCGGCCGGCGATGACCCGGACCACGCCGCCCTCGACGGCGACTTCGGGGATGGTGTTGCTCGGGATGTCCTGGTACCGGGGCGGCATCATCTTGTCCGCGGCGGGGAGGTTGACCCACAGCTGCAGGCCATGCATGATGCCCCCCGTCTGCTGCAGATCGGGGTGGGGCATTTCGCTGTGCACGACGCCCGATCCAGCGGTCATCCACTGCACGTCGCCCGTGTTCAGATCGCCCACATTGCCTTGGGAGTCCTTGTGCTGCAGGCGCCCATCGAGCACGTATGTGACGGTCTCGAAGCCACGGTGGGGGTGGTCGGGAGCGCCGCGGCCTTCGCCGGGACCGAATTCCTTGGGGCCCATGTGGTCGAGCAACAGGAATGGGTCGACCATGCGGAAGCTGGTGTTGGGCAGCGCCCGGTGGACGACCATGCCTTCGCCCTCCATGGTCTCGATGGCGTTGGCGATCATGTGTCCAACCTGGTGACCCATCCGTCTTGGGGGTTGCGGTCACTGGGTCCTTCGCGCCCCTTGGCCCATTCGGGCAAGTTGCTGGGGTCGCCGCGCTTGCCAATGGCCAGGGCGCAGATGACGGCGTGTTCGTCGTCCAATCCGAGGGCAGCTCGGGCCGCTTCGGCGTCGATGCCCCCCATGTGGTGCGCGCGGTAGCCCATCTGCTCGGCCTGCAGCACCAGTTGCATGGTGGCGGCGCCGGTGTCGAACCAGGCGTGCCGGTTGGGGGTGCCGTCGTCCATGGTGGTCTTGGCGATGACCCAGAGGATGGCGGGGGCGTGGTCGGACCAGGCCCGGTTGCCGGGCAGGATGTGTTGGTCCATGGCGGCGCGGCCGGAGCCGTTGGTGGTGACGACGATGCGCCAGGGCTGCACGTTCATGCTGCTCGGGGCCCAGCGCGCCGCTTCGAGCATCATGTGGATGTGCTCGGGGGGCACGGGTTCGGAATCGAAGGCCCGGGGACTCCAGCGGGCCATGAAGCGCATGTCGATTGGGTGGTCGGGGATGCGGGTCGCGGCGATCTGATTCAAACCGTCACCCCACCAATCCGCTGCTGGACCCACACCGGGCGGGTCCACCAGGCGACGAGTCCGACCAGGACACCAAAGACGGCGGCGCCAATCCATCCGGTGAAGTCGGCAGCCAGCAGGTGGGTTGCGACCGCACCGGCCATGGTGCCGGCCAGCAGGGCGCCACCCAGGAAGCGCGTGGCCGGGACGACCAGCAGGATGGCGCCAATGGCCTCGATGGCCGCGATGACGGGAATCATGGCGAGGGGGACGCCCAAGGCCCCAAGCATCGCATCGGCGCCGCCGGTGAATTTCATGGCGGCGTTGGCCAGGAAGGCCAGGCCAAGGAGGATCGACAAGACCCATGCGACGATGCGCAAGGGCTTGGT
>JBFKTF010000123.1:0-5838 GCA_041636435.1 Thermoplasmatota archaeon | reverse complement strand
TCGATGCCGACGACGGACTTGGCGCCCAGAATCTTGGCTCCGACGGCGAACATCCCGGTACCGCACCCCAAGTCCACGACGGAGCGGCCCCGGACCGCGTCGTCCTCGTGGGCTTCCCATAACAGGTCCGTCGCGATGGCCGCCGGCGTCCGATATTGCTCCAATGCCGCGTCGGGGGCGACAAAGTCGGGGACGGCCATGAGGGCCATCTCCAGGTCGGCGCGGCGCATGATGCTCCCATGGCCGCGCATTTAAAGGCGGTGCCGGCGCGCCGAGCGCACGCCTTTTGTCCACCCGAGTCCAACATATGGTTCGTGGGTCACGTCTACATCATGCGCCACGGGCAGACCACGTGCAACCGAGATGGCATCGTGCAAGGTCCGCGCATCGACAGCGAACTCTCCGAAGAAGGTCACGGCCAAGCCCAGCGCCTGGCCCAGGCCTTCATGCACACGGAGATGGACCACGTGTACGTCAGCCCCATGCTACGGGCCAGGCAAACGGCCCAACCGATTGCCCACCAAGGGGCGCCCATCGAAGTGGTCCCGGAGTTGTACGAACTGGACTTCGGCGACCTATGCGGTCGCCCCCTCAGTGAAGCGCGTCCCGTCCTGGACGAATTGGATGCTGCATGGTCCATGGGGTTCACGGATCGGCCGCTGCCTGGAGGCGAGTCCCCCACCATCGCCATGCATCGCATCCGCGCCATGGCGGCGAGGCTCCGCGAGGCCACCGGCCACATTGGGCTGATTGCCCACGGCCGCATCAACCGCATCCTCCTGACGACCATGCTGGGCATGCCCCTGACCCAGATGCAGCGGTTCCCTCAGGACAACGCCGCCATCACGCACATTGAGACCGGCCCCGAGGGCGCCGCCCTGCGTCGTCTCAACGACGTCAGCCACTTGCTCTAAGCATCCAGGCGCCACAGCGAGCGCACATGGGCCAGGATGTGCTGTTCTCCTCGCTCCATGGCGCCGTCGCTGGCGGCCACTTGCACCAGTTCCCGGTACAAGCGCGCCAGGTCTTCTTCGCCTTGTGCCAGGTGCAAGCAACGAGCGTGGAATGCCTCCGTCATGGTCTCTAGGTCGCCGCCCTCGCGGCGTTCCAAGTACACCTGGGCCGTGGCCCTGGCCAACGCGACGGCCTCGGGCGCCGCCATGCCGTATTCGCCGGCCACACTGGCCAACGACCCGACCATGACGCGCAGCTCGTCGTCCTCGATGTCGCCGTCGCCGCGGTCCGCCAGGAACATGGCCATCTCCGTGAACGCCTCAAAGTCCGACGTCTGCACGACCCAAGCGATGCCCCGGGCCGCCATAATGCTTCGTTCCGACCGTTCGCGCATCGCTCCTAGGCGGTGGGGCCACCATGCTCTAGCATGGACACTCCCACGCTCCGCCCCGACCCCCGCGACGCCTCCATGGACGAGATCGCGTCGTTCTACCGGTCCTGAGACCGCAACTCCGCGATGCGCATGTGCGCCACGACCGGCATCATCAGATCGCCGAACCGCATGCCCTTGGGCGTCAACGAATACTCGACGCGCAGGGGCACCTCCGCAAACACTTCCCGCTCCACCAAGCCCTTGGACTCCAAGTCCTTGAGGCGCGTGCTGAGCGTCCGGCTGCTCAGGCCGGTGACGTCGGCCACTTTCTTGCCCAGATTGGGCTGGCCCACCGCCGTCAAATCCTCCTTGATCTGATTGAAGCGCATCTTGCCGCGCATGCGCAGCAAGAACAAGATTTCGAACGTCCACTTGTTGAACAGGGAACCAACGGACTCCACGGCGTGGTGAATCTCCGTTTCCAAGTTGCCGGAGCGCCACAGCCACTGCACCACTTCCTCCATGGCGTGGCGGTGGTCCTCGGCCTGCTCCTCCAAGAACCGGTCCAGGCGATCAATCAACCCACGGGTGCCCTCGGCGGACAGGGGCTTGGCTTCACCTGAGTCCGCCCTCCCCAAAGTCCGTTGGTCGCCCGTCTTGTCGGCATCGGATGTAGGCTCAATCGGTTCCGTCACCATGGTGCCCTCCTGTAGCGCGGCCCGTGGTGTCGGTTTGGACACCTACTTGCACGCCAGCCACCTGGGTGCAACCCGACCACTATGCGCCTTATTCCCTGCGGCGGTTTGGTCCTTTTCATGAGCCCTCCCGCCGCAATCGAACAGACCTATCCGTTCATTGGCCGCAATGTGGCCCAACGCGTCGTCATCACGTTCGCCGCCTTGGCGCCCCTCGTGGCCACCGGCATCGGCATCGCTCTCCTGTTTGGACGCTACGTCTCCTGGCTGGACCTGGGCATCCTGGTCGGCTTCCACATCATTGGCGGCCTCGGCATCAGCCTCGGTTACCACCGCTACGTGGCCCACGGCGCCTTCAAGGCCCGCAACCCCGCCAAGGTGCTCCTCGTCTGGGCCGGCGTCCAGGCGCTGCAAGGTGGCCCCGCTTCCTGGGCGGCCACCCATCGCCGCCACCACGCCCTCAGTGACCAGGAAGGCGACCCCCACAGCCCCCTGGACGGCCTATGGCATGCCCACTTTGGTTGGATCTGGAAAGGCAACCTCGTCCACAACGGGCCCGCCTTCGATCGCCTCATGCGCGACCCCGTCATACGCTTCTTTGAGAAAACCCAGGGCCTCTGGTACATCTTGACGTTCGTCATGCCCGGCTTCGTGGCCGCCGGCATCGTCGCCATGGGCTGGTTCCCCGGCACCGTCATGATGGCCTTCTGGCAAGGTGTCCTCTGGGGTGGCTTCGTGCGCGTCTTCCTGATGCACCACATCACGTGGAGCATCAACAGCATCTGCCACACCTGGGGCACGCGGCCCTACGAGAGCCCCGACGTGGCGCGCAACAACGCCATCTTTGGGCTGCTGGGCTACGGTGAAGGCTGGCACAACAACCACCACGCCTTCCCCAACAGCGCCTACCTGGGCCACCGCTGGTACCAGTTCGACCTGGGCAAGTACGTGCTGTGGATCCTGCGCCCGTTGGGCCTCGTGCACAGCCTCGTCGTCCCCAGCCGGGACGAACGGCGCCGTCGTACCCGCAGCGCCTAGGCCGCTTGGCCTCCGGGCACCGCCCACGCGCGGCCCCATTGGGGCCTGTTCTCTCCCTTTCCCCTGTTGTGTTCCTTGGAAACCCGACCTCGCCGTGAGAAGGTTCAAATGCGTTTCCATAGGGCCATTCGTGCCCTGGTGGCGTCGTTCCCTCCTGGTCGGGTGCGCCCCTTCTTATGGGTGGTCCGGGCGAGTCTCTGTTGCAGTCCCAAGACTGTGAAGCCAGCAGACGACCGCCACGAACCAAGACACCATGACACAACCCCACCCCACTTTGTTGAGCGCCCCGACGGCGCGGGTGTCTGGCGGTCGTTCCGTCCACGACGGAACCACCCGAACCACGGCGACCAATGCGTAAGCAGATTGACTTCACCAACAGCGCCCAGCGCCATGCGGAGCGCATCCGCCGCGCATTGGAGCGCCACGAGGAACGCGTCGCCGTCAGCCGACGCTTCTGGTCCGGGCACTTCCTGCCCGACCTAGCCCCCACCCGGGTCCCCGAGAAATTCTTCGAACCCCACTGGGTCGACGCGGGCTTCGACAGCCACGTCGCCATCCCCTCCGGCTTCTTCCCCAAGCACGGCCGCAAGACCGCGCCCGACACCCACCACGCCCACCGCATGGAAATGCTGGCGGAGCACCTGGACACACCCACCGAAGTCCAGGTCCCCGGCGGATTCTGGGTCTTCCCGGGCTTCCGCCCACACTTGGACATCCAGCCCGCTGGATCGTTCAAGGGCTCTGCCGCCCGCCACGCCGAACGCGCCGCCCGCGCCGCCGCACCGGTGCAGGACGTGCGCGTTCCGGCGCGGCTCTGGCAAGGCATGCTCCCGCCGCACCGCCCCCGCGACCAGTCCTGGCATGAACGCGGCTTCCACAGCGACGTCGCGATGCCAGCCGCCATGTTCGCGCCCCCGCCCAGCCCATCCACACGCGCCCGCCCCATCCGACGCGCCCGCGCCTCCATCATCGATGGCCTGGCCAAGGGCCTGCGCCACACGCTGCGGGCCGTCGGGCAGCGCAAGCCAGAACGCCCCACCTGGAATCGCATCAGCGAGACCCCATGGTGGATTGGTGGCGACATCCAACCGCGGGGCGACTTTGCCGGCAGCGCCCAGCGCCACGCCGAGCGCCAACGCCCCACCCCTCGCATCGACGTCCCCGTGCCCGACTCGTTCTGGCATGTCCCCATCCCCGTGGTCCGTCCTCGTGGCGACTTCGCTGGCAGCGCCCAACGCCACGCCGAGCGCCGCCAACGCCCCGCCCCCGGCAGCGTCATCCACGACCCCGCCGGCGCTGGCACCATCCGCATCGGGGAACACGACCCCATCCGCGCGCTGGGGCCCCTCGTCGCGGCGCCGCCCGGTTTCATCGACGACTGGCACATCGATCGCACCCAGCATCACGTCGGCATCACCGACGCCCAACTCATCGCCAGCGGCCACCCCGTGGCCCCGCCACCCTACATGGCACGCTGGCCCGTCATCCAAACCGCCTTGGACGACGGCATCCGGATTCCTCCGCCGCGCCGGCCTTCCGGCGACCTCCAGGGCGCGGCGGCCCGCCACGCGGCCCGACAAGCCGCCACCGACGGGCCCGAAGAGGGCTTGCCGTTCCGCTTCTGGAGCGGCCACCTGTTGCCGGAGCTGGCGCCCGTCCGCGTCCCGGCTGGCTTCTTCGAACGGACTTGGGTCCTCGAGCCCTTCGACTCCGAGGTCCAAATGCCCGACTTCATGGAGAGGCCCAGGCAAAAACAACCCATTCTCGAATGGGTCGAGCCAATCCGCTCGGAAGTCGACGGTCCTTCGGTCCCCGATGGACAACAACAGCCCGGTCGACAGCCCCAAGGAGGGGCACCTTGGAGACCTCTACCTGCAGCGGCCCGCACGGAGGACTTGATTGATCCTCTGCAGGATGGCATCATGCTCCCCCGACGCAAGGACAACCCCCTGGTCAAGGAGGCCAGGGACGAGGCTGTGAAGCGGGGCCAGGATGTCCACGAAGACCCCGACGTGGTCTTGGGCGAGATGATGCTCAGTGTCGATCGTTTCGCGGGCGACACCGCATCCATCCACCATGGCAGCGGCTACATCACCAAGCAAATGCGCGGCGATGACGGCGAACGCTTTGAGCCGCTGCAGACGCCCCAAAAGAAGGGCTTCGCGGCGGCGGCGGCGATTTTCATTGCCTTGGCGTTTGTCGGCGGCGCTCTGAGCGCCGTGGGCGTCGGGGCTGCCGACCTTGAAGGCGACTTCGTGTCCGGCACCTTGGCCACGGGTTTCCTTGGCGAGGACGACGACGAGCTGGACCCACGCATGCTGCGCGACGAGAACGAGACGCGCGACGAGGAATCAGCGGAAGGGGAGCTCAGACGATCGGACGACGATTCCGACGAGAACGAGCGGAAGAAGGACAAGAAAGACGACGAATCCAATGGCCAGGGTACTGGCCACGACAAGCACGGCGACGAGCACGACCAGCAAGGCAACGGCGAGGGCAAGGGCCACGACAAGCACCACGGCGACGACGACGGCGGTGACGGCGACGACGACGACGACGATGATTCGGGCGACGACTCGGACGATGACGGCGACGATGACTCGGACGATGACGGCGACGACGACTCGGACGATGACGGCGACGACGACTCGGACGATGACGGCGACGACGACTCGGACGATGACGGCGACGACGATGATTCGGACGATGACGGCGACGATGACGGCGACGATGACGGCGACGACGACTCGGACGATGACGGCGACGACGACTCGGACG
>JBFKTF010000122.1:0-5854 GCA_041636435.1 Thermoplasmatota archaeon | reverse complement strand
TCGATGCGGCGCTCGTAGAGGTGCGCCATCAACGGTAGCGCGAAGGGCGCACCGGGCGTGGTGACGAGAGCTTCGCCGGGCTCCAGCATCTGGATCTCCTTGACAAGTTGCGA
The DNA here is from genome assembly GCA_041636435.1 of Thermoplasmatota archaeon. Classification (GTDB taxonomy): domain Archaea; phylum Thermoplasmatota; class E2; order JACPAO01; family JAHFTW01; genus JBFGSX01. The sequence continues at coordinate 5,741 of JBFKTF010000122.1, read as the reverse complement.
CAGGTCTTGCCGGGCGCCACCCTTGACTCGTTCGCGGTCGGTCGGATCGGCCAGCCCAAGGATGAAGAGCGTGTTGAACTGGCTGAGCAGTTCGTCGCTGATGAGGCGGGGTTGTTGGGTGACGGCGCCGAGTCCGACCTTGAACTTGCGGCCTTCGCGGGCGATTTGACCAAACACGTTGTCGCTGCCGGCTTTGGCGTTCAGGACCCGTTGCGCTTCTTCGAGGATGACGCACGTCGGCGGCAGGTCACGGAACCCTTCAGGGGCCCGGTAGGCTGCTTGGTGCGTGCGCAACAAGCGCCGGGCGAGGGTGGCGCTGACCAGCAGTTCTTCTTGGGGGTCCAATGCGCTGGTGTCGACGAGGACCACGTGGCCGGCGGCGAGGCTGTCCATGATGCGCTGCGTCGTCGATTGGGCGGTGCCGTCGCCGTGGATGCAGGGTTGGCGCAGGATGTTCTCGCAGCGTCGTTGCAAGACGTTCCAGGTGCCCCGGTGGAACTTCTCGCCAAACCCTTCGAACAGCTCTTCCGGCGTGTGCTGGGCGATGCGGATGAGCCAATGCTCACCCCAGCGGTGGCGCGCCGCCCACAGCGCCTCTTGCTGCGGTTCGCTGACGTGGTAGACGCTGCGGAAGTCGCCCACTTCAATTTCGGTGGCGGCCAACGCCAGGCCGTGGACGCGCCCATCGAATCCGAGGATGGGGCGGCTGCTGTAGACGTCGAGGCGGTCGCTGCGCGGGTGGTGCAGGAGGCCCTTGTGCGCCGTGCCGTCGGCGTGCACGCCGCTGGCCCCGTCGGCGTATTCGCCGTGGGGATCCAAGACCAGCAGACCGACTTGGCCGGATTCCAGGCAGCTGCCGGCGATGACCTTGAGGAGGTTGGACTTCCCCATGCCCGTGGTGGCGAAGATGCCCACGTGTTGGCTCAGGGCGCGCGGATCGATGCCAAGGCGGTCGTCGAGGGCTTCGTCGCCGCTGCGCAGGAAGCCCAATTCCAAGTCGCGCTTCTTGGGCGCGATGAAGGTGAAGTCGCCGGCGACGGGGCGCCGGACCGTGCTGAAGTGGGCGGGCAGCGTCTTGGGTTTGCGGAAGCGCCCATCGCGTTGCAGGTAGCCCAGGGGCGCGGCGGTGGCGGTGGTGTAGAGGCGGCGGTCGCGGTCGTACAGGACGGCGTCGTCCATGAGCGCCCCGGCGGTGCGCTCGGCCCAGCCCGCGTCGCCGTCCTCGGAGCCGTATTCCAGATCGGTGACGCGGAGGTAGAAGGGATCCCCCTCGCCGGCCACCAGGATTTCACCCAGGCGCACCGGTTCGTCGGGTCCGACGCGGAAGCGGAGCTCGCCGACGCTGCGTCCTGTGATGCGGCCGATGGGCTCCACGAGGACCGCACGCCGCCGATGGGCTTCAGGGCTTCGGAGGGCTTGGTGGAAGCATCGATTTGATGATGGGGAACCCATGCGGCATGCCATGGCCATCGAGACCGTCATCGAGCACTTGCGTGAGCAGGCCGACGCCGCCGTCGCGGAGTTGCAAGAGTTCGTGCGCATCCCCAGCATCGGGGCCCAGCCGGAGCGCCACGACGACGTGCGCCGTGCCGCGCAGTGGCTCATGGCCCGGCTGGAGCGCGCCGGGTTGGAGCACGTGCGCCTCGTCGAGACCGATGGCTTGCCCGCCGTGGTGGGCGATTGGCTGCACGCCGGCGACGCGCCCACGGTGCTGGTGTATGGCCACTACGACATCCAGCCCGCCGACGGCGATTGGAGCCGACCGCCGTTTGAGGCCGTCGTGGAGGAGGGGCGCATCTGGGGTCGCGGCACCACCGACGACAAGGGCCAGTTGCTTTGCCACGTGCGGGCCATCGAAGCCTGGATGCGGGCAGGCGGTCCACCCGTCAACGTCAAGGTCGTGTTCGAGGGCGAGGAAGAGATGGGCTCGACGCACTTCGAGCAAGTCATTGACCGAGCAGACCTCTCGGCCGACGTGTTGGTGGTCTCCGATTCGCCCATGCGCGGCGAAGGCCGCCCGGCCATCACGTACTCGCTGCGTGGTCTATGCAGTCTGGAGGTGGACGTGGAAGGCCCCAACGACGACCTGCACAGCGGCAGCTTCGGGGGAACCGTGTGGAACCCCATCGAGGCGTTGTGCCACATGGTCTCCGCCTGCAAGGACCCCGCCACGGGGCGCATCGTGATTCCGGGCTTCTACGACGACGTGGTCGAACCCGGCGCCGACGAACGGCAGGCACTGCAGGCCGTGGCGGAATCCCCCGAGGAAGTGATGGCGGCGGCCGGTGTGGATGCGTTGTGGGGCGAGGAGGGATTCGCTCCCGCCGAACGCACGGGCCTTCGCCCCAGCTTCGAATTGAACGGCATCTGGGGCGGTTACCAAGGCGACGGCGCCAAGACCATCGTGCCCCGCAGCGCCCACGCCAAGATCAGTTGCCGGCTCGTGGCAAACCAAGACCCAGACACCATCGCGGCGTTGGTGGCCAAGCACCTGGAGTCCTTGGCCCAGCCCGGCACGCGGGTCACGGTGCGCCACCGGGGCGAAGGATACCCCGTGCGCAGCCCACCGGACCACCCCATGGTGCAAGCCGTGGGCAAGGCGTGGGAGGAAGCGTTTGGGCACCCCACCGTGCACATCCCGGAAGGCGGCAGCATCCCCGCGGTGGCGATGATGCAGAAGCGACTCGGCGTGGTGCCGGTGCTGGCCGGGTTTGGTCACCGGGACGAACGGATGCACGGCGTCGGCGAATCGTTCCGCCTGCGCAGCTACCACCAAGGCAGTGAGGCGGCGGCGCGCATGTTGCACCGCATCGCCGACGCCGTGCACGGATCCGGCTGAAGGACCCGGGCGCATCCGACCCACCAGAGACGCCACGGATCCAAGCCGGGTCCGTCGGACCCACAACCCAACTTGGTGTCGGAAGACAGTTAACTGCCCGGGTTGGACCGTCTGGCCTCAGGTCCCTCGGTCCTTGCAGCCCCCATTTCGCCGGAGTCTACTGGACAATCCGTGCCCGGCACGCGCGGACGGCCAGCCAGGGCAACACGATGCTGGCCACGAGCAGGTAGGCGATGTGCCACAGGAACAGGCCATCGACCACGCCCAAGAACACGGCGCGGGCGGCACCCACGGCGTGGGTCAGGGGCAGCAGCAGCGCCAGCGACTTGGCCCAGAGTGGCAGTTGGCTGAGCGGGAAGAACGTCCCGGCAAACAGGAACTGGGGCGTGATGAACAGGAAGAAACTGTAGCTGAACTGGTCAATGACCTTCACTTTGGCCGTCACAAAGAGGCCGATGCCGGCGAACATGAAGCCCACGACGAAGGCCACCAGGGGCATGGCCAATGCGGTGGCGCTCATGGCGTGGCCTTGCACGGCCAGCACAATCCACACGACGATGGACATGAGCGTCGCGTTGATGGTGGCGCGGAACGCCGCCCACAAGACTTCGCCCCACAACACGTCGTCGGCGGACATGGGCGTGGCCAGGACGGCGTCCCACGTCTTCTGGAACCACATGCGCACGTAGGAGCTGTACGTGGTTTCCATGAAGGCGGTCTGCATCATGGTGATGGCGACGATGCCGGGCGCGATGAACACCACGTATGGCAAGCCTGCCACGGTCTCCACCAGGGCACCCAGCCCCAGTCCAAACGCCATCAGGTACAGGAACGGCTCGGCCAGCGGTGGCAGCGCGTTGACCTTCCAGGTCTTGCGGTAGACCTCGAAGTTGCGGCCGGCCATGGCGCGGATGCCCGCCAGTGTTGTCACGCATCAACGACCGCCTGGTTCGTTATGGAGTCCCCGGTCGTTGTTCCAAGTCGACAACAAGGTTGAAGTGCGCTCGGCCCAGGTCAAGTGCGATGCGATGGATGGTTCCGGTGCTCATCGTCGCCATGCTTGGTGGGTGTGCCGACGTTCCGACGCACGACCAGCTCACGTCGAATGAGGCACTTGCCTTGGCCACGGACCACTTGACCCAATACGAGGGCGCCAAGATCATCTCCATCCGCTTTGACGATGGCCACGACATGGACGATGGCGAATGGCGCGCCAATCGCGGTTTCGAGGTGCTTGCCGGTGCGCATGCATCGGCCGGCACGTCACCATCCTGGTTCGCCACGGCGTTGCTTCCCCCCGAGCCGGGCCATCTTCCGAAATATGTGTCCATGCAAGTGACCGCCGACGGCGTCACGACCAAGGGACCCGAGGGTGGCAGCGCCCTGGGCGATGACCCCGCCGGCGCATGGCACCACGGAGCGGACGATGCGTGCTTTACGAAGGAAAACACGCAGCAAACGTTTGACGACCTGGTGCCCCTAAGCGATGTGACCGATTCGTCCCAGGTGGCGGCAACCCTGGCCGAACTGGAGGCGCTGGTCGCGTTCTTGCCCGAGGTCACCAATGTGCACTTCGAAGCGGTCGCGTACCGTAGCTCGTACGGCAACATCGGTGCCGGTTACTGGTGCTACGAAACGCAGCAGGCGTGGCGGTTCTGGGCAATCGACGGCTCGTTCAGCTTCCGGGCCCACATCGACCTAGATGGCACGCTGCTGCGCACCGTTGACTGGACCACAGAAGCTGGCGACACCCACGACCTCGAATACGAAGCAGCGCTGTCCCACACGCCGCTGCATTGGAACACCCCGCAGCGCCACGAGCAGACCTTCCAAGTCGGCGCAGAAGCCACGACGCTGTCGCTGCACGTGAGTCTGTCCGGCCAAGTGGGTCGCGGCACCGAGGAAGTGGTGACGCTCGTGAGCCCCAGTGGTCAGGAGTTCATGTCAGACATCAACTGGTTCGACATCGACTTCCCTGAGGCCGGCCAATGGACAGCCATCATGGAATACACTCCAGGCGAATTGGCTGGCCAAATGACGTACCGGCACTTTGGCCACTACAACGGCCTCGCTTAGTCACGCAGCGCCCTCCCGGTCAACCGCAGGAAGACGTCTTCGAGGCTGGCTCGGCGCAGCACCGATTCGGTGACGTCGTGCCCCGTACGGATTTGCTCTTGCAGCGCGGCGAGGTCGTCGCCGTAGGCCAGGATGCGGTCCCCGAGCCGTTCGTGCGGGGTGCTGCCCAATGCGGCGGCGACGCCGTCCAGGACCTCGGTGACGCGTTCGGGGCCGCCCAGGGCGACTTCGTCGGCAACGAATTCGACGGCTTCCTTGCCGCAGTGCTTGGCGATCAGGTCCCGGGGCCGGCCTTGCTCGTGGATGCGTCCTTGGTCGATGATGACCAACTCGTCGCACAACATCTCCGCCTCGTCCATGTAGTGCGTGGTGAGGAGGATGGTCTTGCCGTCGCGGCGCAGGCGCCGGATGGTTTCCCAGAGGCTGTGGCGGGCTTGCGGGTCAAGGCCCGTGGTGGGCTCGTCTAGGACGAGCATGTCGGGGTCGTTGATGAGCGCACGAGCGACGACGAGGCGGCGCTTCATGCCGCCACTCAGCTCGTCAATCTTGGCGCCGGCCTTCTCGGCCAGGTTGAGGAACCCAAGCAACTCATCGGCCCGTTGCTCAGCCGTGGCGCGCGGGATGCCAAAGAAGCGAGCGTAGATGATGAGGTTGTCACGGACCGTGAAGTCCGGATCCAGGTTATCCTCTTGCGGGACGACGCCGAGGCGGGCCTTGACGGCGCGAGGGTTGGTGGTGACGTCGGCCCCCAAGACGTGCAGCGTGCCGCCACTGGTTGGACTCACCCCCTGCAGCATCCGAATCGCCGTGGTTTTGCCGGCGCCGT
>JBFKTF010000121.1:0-5875 GCA_041636435.1 Thermoplasmatota archaeon | reverse complement strand
GCGGAACTCGCTCTGTTTTCGGTGGAATCGCCCGTCCCCTTGCTTCAACCAAGCCGCCTTCACGAGGCCTGCAAACGGCTCCCAGGCCTTAGTCCGTGGGGCGTGGGACGCCGAGCACCTGCACGGCCTCGACGTAGGCATCCAGTTCTTGTTTGATTCGGGCGCGGTCCCAGCCAAGCAATTCCGCCATGCGCGCCGCGACGCGCTTGGCCACGATGGGGCGCCCATCGCGTCGCAGCCCCATTTGGGTGCGGCGCAACATCACGTCGCGCAGCGTGATGGCGTCTTCTTCTTCCACCGCCACGTGCACCTGGCACCACAAATCCGGGACGCTGCGGTGGATGCGCTGCAAGCGATCCTCGCCGCCGCGGTCCGCCACGGCACGCCAACGGGCCCCGTACGTGTCGACGAGGTGGGCTGCCGCGGGGCGGGGCAACCCCAGGTCCTTGACGCCGGTCTCAATGGCGCCTTCGCGGAACAGGCCCCAATCCGTGAGTGGTCCACCGGGCAGCGTGCCTTCCCGCGTGGGGCGCAGGCGGGTCTCCTTGCGGTCCAGGGCGCGGCACACCGTCGTGACGGCCTCTTCGGCGAGGTGGCGGTACGTGGTGAGCTTGCCACCTTGCACCGACCAGAGGTTGCGGGCACCTTCCTTGGCATGGTCGTGCAGCACGTGGCGGCGCGTGACGTTCCCCTCGGTCAGCCCTTCCTGGTTGACGAGGGGGCGCACGCCGGCGTAGGTCCACAGCACCTCGTCCACGGGGGCGTGGGGGAAGTACCAGCGTGCCGCGTCTTGCAAGTAGGCGATTTCGTCGGGAGTCGCCCGCGTGGCGCCGGGGTCGCCTTCGAAGTCGGTGTCCGTCGTGCCGATGACGCAGTGTTGTTGCCATGGCAGGATGAAGAATGTCCGGCCGTCCTTGGCGCGAATAATGAGCGCCGTGTCCACGAATCGTGGCACGACGATGTGGATGCCCTTGGTGCCTCGGATGAGCCGCGGCGCCTCGGGGACATCGCCGAGCACCGCGTCGACCCACGGGCCGGCCGCGTTGATGGTGGCGTGGGCGCGGATGGTGACGGGCTCGCTGCTTCCAAGGCGCGCGCAGGCCTCGGGGGTCTGGCCTTGCACCACCGCCCCGTGCAACGTGTCGCCTTCGATGGCGAGGCGTTGCACGAGGGTGTGGTTGAGGCACGTGGCGCCGTGGCGGCGGGCACTGAGGGCCAACTCGGCCACGAAGCGCTCCACGCTGCGCCACTGGCCATCGTAGTACGTGGCGCCGCCCTTGAGGTCCTCGGGGTTGATGCCCGGCACGCGGTGCAGCACCTCGTCTCGGCGCAGGTAATCTCGTTTGGGCACGGACTTGCCGTGGCTCAACACGTCGTACAGCAACAGCCCGGCGCGCACCGTGCGGCGGCTGGCGATGTGGGGGTACAGTGGGTAAAGGAACTCCAAGGGGCGCACCAAGTGGGGTGCCTGTCGGAACATGAGTTCGCGGTCCTGCAACGCTTCGTGCACGAGGCCCAGCTCAAACTGCTCGAGGTAGCGCAGGCCGCCATGGGCGAGCATGCTGGATTTGGCGCTGGTGCCCCAACCCCAGTCTTCCTTGTCGACGAGGCATACCTTGAGTCCGCGCATGGCCGCATCGCGGGCGATGCCACAGCCATTGATGCCGCCTCCAATGACCAGCAGGTCGAATTGCTGGTCCATGGGTCGTGATGGCTGCCGGGGTCTTTGAACGCGGCGCTTCAGCCAAGCATCTTGGCCAGGTCACGCAAGCCCTGGACGAGGCGCACCAGCTCCGCCGGGGTGATGTCCGGGGTGATGGGCAAGCTCGGGTACTTGGCGCCTTGATCGAAGCCCAAGTGGCCCAGGTCGGCGAACTCGTCGCTCCAGTGGGTCCATTGGTCGTTGCCGAGTCCGTGGCGCTCCATCAGCACCCGCGACAGCTCCAGGCGGCCGGGTCCTCCGCTGGGGGCGTAGATGGTGCCGGCGGTGAATTGTGGATTGCCCACCACGAGGCGCGTGGCGCGGGAGCCGACCACCAGGTCGCCGCTTCCGCCGGTCCATGCGTGGGCCAACGTGCGCGCGGTGACGGCGCAGTCGTCGAAGCCGGCGATGAACGTGGCCAGGGCGTCCTCTTGTGGTCGTTGCATGGCGGTCGCAGGCATCACTCCCAGAGACGGGCCGGGCCTCAAAACCGATGTGGAGGCCGTCGTTCAAGGAATCGTTATGTGTCGGCGCCATCATCGACAATCGATGAAAGAGGCCCTCTTGGAGAAGATGGCCGGCGAGATCACGCTGAGCCAAGAGGCGGGGTCCACGCTACGCAAGTGGCGCGAGACCTTCGAGTTCAGTCAATCCGAACTTGCCGCGCGCTTGGAAATCAACCCCAGCGTCATCAGCGACTACGAATCCGGACGCCGCAAGAGCCCCGGCATCGCCACCATCAAGCGCATCGTGGAAGCGATGGTCTCCATGGACGAAGAGCGGGGCGGCCACATCCTGGCCCGCTACCACTCGTTGATCAACCCCACCGAGGGCATCCTGGACATCGTCGAGTACCGCCGCAACATCCCCGCCACCGAGTTCGTCGAGGCCATCGAGGGACGGGCACTGGTGCTGGGCGACATCGAGGAGAAGAAGGTCCAGGGGTACACGCTCATCGACGCCATCAAGGCCATCGGGAGCCTGAACGCCAACGACTACGTCCGCGTCTATGGGTGGTCCACGGAGCGGGCCCTCATCTTCAGTGGAATCAAGTACGGGCGCAGCCCCATGATCGCCATCCGCGTCCACCCCATGAAGCCCAGCATCGTCGTCTACCACCAACCAGAGGACGTCGACAAGTTGGCCTACCGCTTGGCGGAGTTTGAACAGATTCCACTCATCACGACGGACTTGCCCATGGATGAGTTGCAGCAGCGCCTGCGTTCGCTGCTATGAGATGAGCTGCCACGAAGCGCGATGGTCGGCCGGCGCATCGACGCGCCGCGTCAACGCCACAAGACGGACGGCGGAGTTGTCTTGGACGGCTTGGAACACGGACTCCAGCCAGATGTTGCCTTGAGGGCCGGGTGAGCGGGTCCGCAGGCGCACCGGCTGCATCGTGGTGAACGCCGCCTCGTACGCCTCCCCAATCGTCGCCATGTCTGCTGGGGGGATGTTCTCGGCCGCCGCCTGGCCGACCAGGTCGTCTGGATCGATGCCCAGAACCGTCTTGGTCTCCGGGCTGGCGTACAGAAACGCCCCCACCGCGTCGTGGACGCTCAGCATCGTGGTCCCGCCACCGGTGGGTGCCGGCATGGAACGGGCAGTGGAATCGGCCAAGGCGGCCAGAGTGGAGGAGCCCATCGGTTCGGCGAGATATGGGCCCTGTTTTCAAGACCCTTCCTGCCCGGGCTCCAAGAGCCACCACGCGCGGCCGTCGTCCGGGGCGCTGGTCCGCCGCACCGCCATGACGAGGCGCATCTGGTCCGCGTCCCGCAGCGATCGGCCCGTCAGCTCCAACCAGCGCAACGTCCCATCGGCGCATCGGCTACGGTAGCGCATGCGGATGGGCTCGCCGGACTCCACGCCGGCCTGATATGCCGCCAACATGACGTGTGCGTCGTCGGGCGCAATGGTTTCTGCAGCCGAGTTGCCCACCAGTTCTTCCGGTGTCCAACCCGTCACATCCACCACTTCCGGCGACACGTAGAGCCATTGGGACAGGCCGCCATGCAGGCTGTATGCCGTGGGGCCGGAGCCACTTGGGCGAGGCAAACTGGCCATGGCCTTGCTGGCCTGCGCGCTCAAAGCAATTCGACGCCCTTGCTGGCCAGCCATGCGGCCAACAAGAACAACGCCCAGAAGACGATTGCCGCACCGGCAAACAGGGTCGCCAGGACCTCCCAGCGTCGGTGGATGGGGAATTCCAGGTCCAGGTAGACGCTGCGGCTGCGCCAGAACAACAAGGCGCCGCCCAAGAGAATGGCCACGCCGATGCCGACAGCCAATGGAATGTTGGCTCCCGGGCGCAGTCCGAACACGTACAGGTGCGTGAACGAGTACACCATGAGGATGGCGCCAAGCCACTCCGCGAACAGGAATCCGCGGGCCGCGGTGTACTTGGCCATGGTGGCGTCGTCGACGCTCATGCCCGCGCGGGCCTTCTGCATTAGGCGCGGGTCCAAGCGGCGTCTGGCGCGCCGGGTTCACGGCGCAGGCCGACCAACAGCACGGCTTGGCCGTCGTGTTCAACGGCGCGGCTCGTGGACTCCACCCAGATTTCGCGGCCGTCCTGGTGGTGGACGCGGTGGCGCGCCAGGACCAGCTCGCCGCCGTACAAGGCCGCCTCGTAGCCATCGCCAATGCGTTCCAGGTCGCCGTGGTGGTAGATGTCCACCATGGGGCGACCCACCAGATCCTGGGCCGTGTGGCCAAGCAGGCTCTGGACGTTGGGGGTGGCGAAGCGGACGCGGCTGTAGCGGTCAAGCACCAACATGGTGTGCCCACCGAGCATGCCCAGCATGCCCCACGCTTCGTCGGATGCGATGGGGCTGGGAGTCTGGACGGTCGTCTCGCTCATGGTGATGCACGGTTCGAGTTCTCATTGAAGAACGATGTGTTTCGTTTCTGATGGAACGCCGGTCACGACTGGAGCCAATGGAACCTCGCCTTGCCATCCGAAGGGGGCTCGCCGGGCCGAAACACGGCGACGAAGGGCGGGTCGGTGGCGCGGGAATCGCGCTGGCGCTGCACGTCGGCCTCCACCCAGCGACTGATTCCGTCTTGGCCCACCACGCGCCCCAAGAAGCGGAGCTTGTTGGCCCCGTCCAGGGCGGCCATGTACGCCTCGACCGCCACGCCCACGTCCTCGGGGTCGCCGATGTCCAAGGCTGGTGCTGCCTCCAAGGCGGACTTGGTCCAACCCATGACCGCCATCGGGTCCCCCGCCACGTGCCGGTACCATCCACTCAGGGTCACCTCCGCGGACATCCAGGGTCGCCCCATGGGATGTCGATGGCGCCAGGCAGACAAAGCCCATGCAGGGGGGCGCAGGCCCGAATGGCTCCTGCCCCGGGGCGCCCTACGAGGTTGCGCTGCTAGGGGTATGCGCGGTTGGGGGTGCGCGGGTAGGGCAGCATGCCAGCGCTCGGGGCTGCGCCCCTGAGGGCCCCCGCGCAGCATTCGCTGCGCTCAGCTGCGCTGCTAGGGGTATGCGCGGTTGGGGGTGCGCGGGTAGGGCAGCATGTCCCGGATGTGCTCCTGGCCGGTGAACCAGCGCAGCAGGCGCTCGATGCCCAACCCAAAGCCGGAGTGGGGGACGCTGCCGTAACGGCGCAGATCAAAGTACCACTCGTAGGGAGCCAAGTCCAAGACGGCGTCCTCGGGCAGTTCACCCGTCGCGATGTCGTGGGCGTGCTGCTCTTGCAGGCGGCGGCGCATCCATTCGATGTCCTCGCTGCGTTGGCTGCCGCCAATGATTTCGCCAAAGCCATCGGGACCCATCAGGTCCGCGCAGGCCACCAGGTCCTCGCCGTTGGGGCCTTGGCGGTCCGGAATCTTGTGCATGTAGAACGCCTTGATTTCGGCGGGCCAGTCCACGATGAACATCGGGTTGGTCAAGCCCTCCGTGAGGTGCTTCTCGTGCGGCGCACCGAAGTCCTCGCCGTCGGGGAACTCGAAGCCGTCCTCGCGCAGTTTGGCTGCGGCGTCGTGGTAGGACATGCGGCCAAAGCGCTTGCCGGGCTCGTCCGCCAGGCTTTCGCCTTCCACGAAGGAGCCAATCTGGAGCAGCTTCTCTGGGTCCTGGCCTAGGAGCTTCAGGTCGTCGGCGCAGTGCGTGGCGACGTCGTGGGCGAGGGCCGTGACCATGCGTTCCTGGAACGCCATGGAGTC
>JBFKTF010000120.1:0-5896 GCA_041636435.1 Thermoplasmatota archaeon | reverse complement strand
TCCAGCAAGTGGCTGCGGGGGAAGTCCAGTTGTTCCTGGGTGATGCCGTAGTCCAGAAGGATGGCGTCGGCGATGCGCAAGCATTGTTCACTGACTCGTTGCAGGTCCGCGGCGGCCAGTCCCAGCAATTGGTATGCGCTGACGCTGGGCATGGGAATCTCGAGGGTGGCGACCATGCGGGTGGCTTGGTAGAACAGTCGCGACACGTCTTCTTCGTGGGTGTCCCGCAGCAGGCGCAAGGCGTGCAGGGTGCGGTCGGCGTCGTGGCGGTAATGCCGGATGGCGTCCTCGGCCAGACGCATCACTTCGTCGACCTTGGCGGCCAAGATCTGCAACAGGTCGTCGCTGCTGCCCACGGTGGCAGGCAAATCGGCGCGCAAGTGGAAGCCAATCTCGTCTGGTCCGCAGAAGGCCTCCAAGCGTTCGTCCAGGTGGCGCAAGAAGTCCCGGGCTTGGGCGATGCAATCGTTTCCGAATTCGCCCTCGGTGCGTAGGTGGACGTCGTGGTGGCCGCGCAGGTAGGCCGAGAGCAGGCGCATCCGGACATCGGCGGCGTCGTTGCGCACCACGGCGTCGTGGCGTTGCCTCGTGATGACGGGCGTGATGAGCATGCCGGGCCCGATGGCGCGCAGTTCCACTTCGCGCCCCTCTTGCTGGGCCGGCTCCCAGGTGTCAATCCACTTCTTGGGCAGGTAGATGCTCCAGGCCCCGCTGCCGACCTGGCTGACGCGTTTCCGGATGGGTCGGAACACGAGGTGTGGAAGTCGGCGTCGATTGACATAGATTTGGCGTGGGGCATGCAAGCGCAAGCCCCATGACGGCACGACCCCGTGGAGCCCCGATGATTGGCAGCCGCCTGGAGCATTGGCTCTTGGACCAGCACATTCTGGAGGACCCTGTCGAGCATGCGATGCGGACGCGGGGCGAGGAAGCCGGCTTCCCCATCGTGGGCCCCTTGGTGGGGCGCTTCTTGGAAGTGCAGGCACGCAGCCTGGGCGCCCGGCAAGTGTTCGAGATGGGCAGCGGCTTTGGCTACAGCACGTGGTGGCACGCCCGCGCCGTGGGCGAGGCGGGCCGCGTCATCCACTGCGATGGCGACCCGAATCTGAGCGCCGAGGCCCGCCGCTGGTTGACCCAGGCCGGGCTGGAGGAGCGCGTCGAGTTCCATGTGGGCAACGCCTTGGATGTCCTCCGGGACCAGGACGGCCCGTTCGACATCGTCTTCATCGACGTGGACAAGGAACAGTATCCAGACGCCTGGGCCATTGCTTGCGAGAAGGTCCGCCTTGGGGGCGCCGTGGTCACCGACAACACGCTCTGGTCCGGCAAGGTCGCCGACCCGGCCGAGCGCTCGGACGCGACCCGCGGCGTGCGCGACTACGTGAGGGCCGCCATGGGCGATGACCGGTTCCTCACGACGATCAACCCGTTGCGGGATGGCGTGGCCGTGTCGTTGCGCATCGCTTAGTCGCGGCGCGCAAGGACGACGGCAGCCAAGGCAGCCAGCAGGGCCACCAGGGCCACTCCAGGAGCGTCTTGGTCGGCGGCCTGTTGGGGCAATGCGTCGACGGTTTGGGCACCGAACTGGGCGTCGGCGTAGTACGCATCACCCGGCGCAGGCAAGCGGTCGGCATCCACGACGACACCGCCCGCCACCGAGCGACTGGAATCGGGGTGCAGCAACGCGGCGACCAGGCCGGCGCGGGCCTGGGCCAGGGCGGTGACGTAGCGATCGCCGTGGGCAGCGGGGGCCGGAAGCCCGTGGGCGTCGAACGCTGGGTGCTCGTCGTGGGCAAAGCCGGCGCCGAGGGCCGAGCGCGTCTCCCCTTCGATGTAGTGGGTCGGGGGTTGCTCGAGGTTGAGGCGCTCGCTTTCCCGCTTGGCGTCGATGATGGCGGCACCGTGTTGGCCGGCGAAGTCGATGACGGCGTCCATGACGACGCGTTGGCTGGCGACGCGGCGCTCGAAGCTCTGGAACGGGTTGTCGTCGCTGGCCGGGGGCACGTAGCTCTCGATGAGGAGGCCGGCGACGTTGTTGAGGCCGTAGGAATTGCGCAGGATGCCGGGGTCGGGGCCACCGGCGACCTGGGCCAGGTCCTGCGTCACGGGGCCGGCCCGGATGGTGGTGATGCCGTAGTCGCCGTGGGTGTAGCCCTCGGCGGCCAAGGCCGTCTTGATGGCTTCGTTGACCTCCAGGCTCATGTCCGCGGTGGGTTGGCGGACGTTGCCGTGGTTGGGCCACATGGTGGTGATGTCGTAATCGTAGGAGCCAATGGGGCTGGGGTGGCCCACGCCGCCGGTGCCGCCACCGTATTCGTGGTGATCGAACGCCATGTGGACATCCCATTGCTTCAGGACGGCGTGGATGGCCAGGCTCTCGGGGGTGCCGACGTCGATGTGGTCGCGGTTGATGTCCTCGCCGTGGGCGCCGGTGCGGGCGTTGGCCAGGGCACCATCGGGGTTGGATTGGGGCATCACCAGCAGCACCATGTCATCGGGGACCACGACGTGGCCTGCGTTGAGGTCCTCCAGCAAGGCCAAGGCGGCGGGGGTGCCGGCTGGTTCGTTGCCGTGCTGCTGGGTCATGATGAACACGTGCACCCGGTCCTGCATGGGGACGGTGCTCTCGGGGTCGACGATTTCGACCACGAAAATGGGGCGGTCTTGGCTGCTGGCGCCCATGGTGTGCGTGGTCATGCCGGCGGCATCGAGGCCCGCAATGACGGCCTGCACCTCGTCGGGGGTGGGTGCTTCGTTGTTGCTGGCCACGACGCCAAGGCCGTGGTCGGCGGCGGCGAGGGGGGCCAGGAGCAAGAGGGCCGTCAGCAGGAGGACGCGCATGCCGCCGGCTGGGCTTCTTTGGACTAAGAGGTTGCGGCACCGGGGCCCCGGAGGTGGCCCCTCTTGGGCTACTGGCTCAGCTGGCCGTCCTTGTCGAAGGCGCGCAGGCCACCCACGAAGCGTTGCACCGTGGTGATGGCGCCAACGGCAGCAAAGTAGACCAGCATCCAACCGAGGAGGCTGAAGCTGTAGCCACCGAGGTTGATCTCGCTCCAGCCGTACGTGCCGGTGAGAATGTATTGGACCCAGGGAACAATGAGGATCAGCACCATGCGGTCGGCGCGTCCCAGGAGGCCACCGTAGTTGCGGCCGATGCCGACGGCTTGTGCCTGGGTGCCAAGGTAGCTGGTCAGGAGCGTGAACACGATGGCGGCGATGCCCAGTTCCGCGGTGGCGAAGCCGCTCAGAGCGATGCCGCCGATGAACAGGACGTCGCTGAAGCGATCGATGGCGTGGTCGAGGTAGTCGCCCTTGGGCGTCATCTTGCCGGTGAGGCGGGCGACCTTGCCGTCGAGTAGGTCCAGGACACTGTTGGAGAGCACCATGGCCCAGCCCAGAATCAGCATCCCGAGGTTGTCTGGGCCGCTGCTGGCAAATGCCCAGCCGCCGACGAAGGCGGCGACGAGGCTGATCCACGTGAACACGTTGGGGTTGACGTGGCGCAATGCCTTGGCGAGGGGGACGAGCCACCAGTCGAGCCGGTGGCGTTGTTTGTCGAGGACCATGTCACTGGAGGAGCCGGTCGCTCCAGTCCACGACCTCCAGGTCATGGTCTAAAGCCTCGGCGGGACCCGTCTGCATGAACGCCGACAGCAGTTCTTCAGGACTTCGACGACTGCCGTCACGCTGGACGACGGGG
Organism: Thermoplasmatota archaeon; assembly: GCA_041636435.1. Lineage (GTDB taxonomy): Archaea > Thermoplasmatota > E2 > JACPAO01 > JAHFTW01 > JBFGSX01. The sequence continues at coordinate 2,196 of JBFKTF010000120.1, read as the reverse complement.
ACGTCGGCCGCCATGGCCTCGGAGAGGATGAGGTCCATGCATTCGGCTTCCCAGTTCTCTTGGATCTTCTGCGGGTGGTAGCCGCGGGCGGCGAGGCGGACGCGGAGCATGTCCGGGTCGCAGCGGATGACCCAGATGGCGTCCACGGGCAGCAGGTGGCTTAGGTGTCCGTCGATGAAGCAATCCTCGGGGAGCTGCGTGACGTCGATGGAGTCGACGTCGATGACTTCGGCGTCGTCTTGCTCGTCGCGACCCACGATGGCGTTCTGGGCCGCGGCGATTTCTTGCACGCTGCGGACCTTGTGGCCTGCTTGGGCCAGCTCGATGCAGAGCGTCGTCTTGCCGCATCCGGGGGTGTCGGTGACGGCGATGCGCATCAGGCGACCAGGTCGTGCCATTCGTAGCCGCCCTGCATGGCTTCGTTGAAGCAGTACTGGACGGTCTGGTAGTCGGCCTTGTAGGCCGCCACATCGGCGCGGACCTTGGCGGGGTCTTCTTCGTCGAGCAAGACGCGGCGGTAGAAGCGGGCGACGTCCTGCATGCTGTCCTTGTCCATGCCGACGCGGGTCAGTTCTTGGACGCCGAGGCGCAGGCCGCTGGGTTGCAGCGGCTTGGTGTCGCCCGGGAGCATGTTCATGTTGGTGATGATGCCGGCATCCTCCAGCAGTTGGGCGGCCTTGGCGCCCGCGCCAGAGTCGGTGGCGCCGTGCCGGGTGACGACCTGGTGGCTCATGGTGTAGCCGCGGGATTCACCCAGCACGTCGAAGCCTTCCGAGGCGAGCGCTGCGCCGAGGGCCTGCGCGTTGTGCACGATGTCGCGGGCGTAGTCCTGGCCGTATGCTTGGAATTCGGCCAGGGCGATGACCTTGCCGGCCATGTGGTGCAGGTGGTAGTTGCTGCAGACGCCGGGGAAGACGCCGCTGTTGAGGCGGCGTTGGAACTTGGGGTCGTCGTTGTTGCTGAGCACGAAGCCACCCTGGGGGCCAGGGAAGGTCTTGTGGCTGCTGCCGGTCATGACGTCCGCGCCTTCGCGCAGAGGGTCTTGGAATTGGCCACCGGCGATGAGGCCCAGGACGTGGGCGCCGTCGTACATGACGACCGCGCCTTCTTCCTTGGCGGCCTCGGCGACTTCCTGCATCGGGTTCGGGAAGAGAATCATGGATTGCCCGAAGAGGGCGAGCTTCGGCTTGACCTCGCGGACCATCTTGATGGCGGCGTCGACGTCGATTTGCATTTCGTCCACGAGCCAGGGGTAGGTGTGGAGGTCGAGGCCGCGCATGCCGACCGCACCCATGTTGGCGTGGCTGATGTGGCCCCCGTCGGCGGTGCTGACGGCGGTGATGGCGTCCCCCGGCTTGGTGAGTGCCTTCAGGACGGCCAGGTTGCTGTTGGTGCCGCTGGTGCTCTGGATGTTGGCAAAGCAGGCGTCGAAGACGTCCTTGGCCAACTCAATGCCCAGCGCCTCAATTTCGTCGAAGGGGCCGCAGCCTTGGTAGTAGCGCTTGCCCGGCAAGCCTTCGGCGTAGCGGCCGTGCAGGTCCGTCACCAGCATCTCTTGGACGCGTGGGCTGACGATGTTCTCGGATGCGATCATGGGCAGGCCATCGCGGAACATCTGCGTGCTGCGTTGGGCAGCATCGCGCACGGCATCGACGGCGGCGCGGGGGTCCATCGGGTGGTCGCAGTTTGGACCGGTTCAAAAGCGGGACGCGTGTTGCCTGTGGAAACCGGCCAGCACGGTGGCGCGAGGCCCGCGACTGGGGCGGCTGGGGCGTTGGGGGCGGATGCGGACCACGGGTGCATCGATGCCGTATTCGCCCAGGCCGCGTTGTCCGGTGGCGTCGCTGAAGCCGCTCAGGCGCACCCCGGCCAACCGCACTGGGCGCCCATCCAATAGGGGGCGCAGGAGGGTATCGATGGTGGCGTGGGCGACGCGGCGAGTCTCGGGGGTGTCTGGATCGAGCGGAACGGGCGCGGTGTGGGCGCGGGTGCGGGTGTCCCAGTCGTTGGTGCGGAGCTTGACCGTGATGGTGCTGAACGCGCGGCGGTCCTTGCCATCCAACAGGCCGTCGACGAGTCGTTGCACGTGCTCGACGACCTTCTCGGGGTCGGTCTCGTCGCGGAAGTAGGTTCGCTCGTTGCCTCGGCTCTTGCCGGGACCGCGACGGTCGCTGACCTCCCTGGGGTCGATGCCGT
>JBFKTF010000119.1:0-5901 GCA_041636435.1 Thermoplasmatota archaeon | reverse complement strand
TGGATTGGCGTGACGCGGAGCCTCGGCATGACGGATCTCACCCAACCCGAGTTCCTCCTACAGATTGGCTTCATCCTCTCGCTGGTGACCGCCTACGGCCGGCGCACGGCGTACCTGCACCTCACGACGGCCCGTGATCGGGCGCGCGCAGCGGAGCGGCAGTTGCGTGAAGCCAACGCCGAGCTGGACCGCTTCGCCAGCGTCGTCACCCATGACCTCCAGACCCCGCTCAGCTCCCTGCGTCTCAAGGCCCGCATCGCGCGCATGGCCATGGAGAAACACCAGGACGCATCCGCCATCGAAGCCCTGGCCGACATCGACCGCATCGCCAACGATTCGGGTACGTTCGTGGTGGACATGCTGGACTACGCGCGCAGCGGCAACCACGCCGCGCACATGGAGCCCGTCACATTGGATGACGTCCTGGCTCACGTCAAGACCCTCGTCGAAGCCCAATTGGTCGCCACGGGGGCCACCTTGGAGGTGGGCAAGCTACCCACCATCCAGGGCGACAACACGATGCTCCGGCAACTGTTTCTGAACCTCATCAGCAACAGCGTCCGCTACCGCCGCGACGGCGTCCCACTCCACATCAAGGTCACGGCCCAGAGCGATGCAGGCGGATGCTCCATCGCTGTGGAAGACAACGGGGAAGGCTTCCCGCAAGAAGCCGCCGAACGCATCTTCGCGCCATTTGAGCGCATCAAGGACGCCAAAGCCGAGGGCCACGGCCTGGGCCTCGCCACATGCAAACGCGTCGTCGAATCCCACGGGGGCACCATCCGCGCCGAGGGCCGGCCCGGCGAGGGCGCCACATTCCACGTGGAGCTACCGGGTGTCCTGCTGGGGCCCGCAGCGGAGTTCGCTCCGACGGCCTGATCACATGCGGCGCAGCCGCGCGATGCGCTCATCGATGGGCGGGTGCGTCGCCCAGAAGGACTCCTTGCGCACCCGCTTCAATGGGTTGGCCAAGTAGAGGCTGGCCACGGTGCGGTCGCCTTTGTGGGCTTCTTGGGGCTCCACGGCGGCAATCTTCTCCAGGGCGCGCGCCAAGCCTTCTGGGTTGCGCGTCAACTTGGCACCCGACGCGTCCGCCAGGTACTCGCGCTTGCGGCTGATGGCCATGTGGGCCAAGCGGCTCAGCAGCGGAGCCAGCAGGATGAACACCACGGCCACCGCAAACAGCACCAGCATCAGGCGGGGGTCCATGTCGCGGCGGCCGCCGCCGCGCCCGAACAGCATGTGCCACCAGATCATCTCGCCAAGCATCGCCACGATGCCGATGAGGGCGATGCTGTACGTTTGGATGCGGATGTCCTGGTTCATGATGTGGCTCAACTCATGGGCCAAGACGCCCTCCATTTCCTCCGGGCTCAGGGCCGCCATGGCGCCCTGGGTGACGGCGATGACGCCGTGCTCGGGGTCCTTGCCCGTGGCGAACGCGTTGATGTCCCGGGACTCCGCGATGTACACCTTGGGCACCGGCATGCCGGCGGCCAAGCTCAGCTCCTCCACCTTGTACAACAGCAGCTTCTCCTCCCGCACCTGTGGATTCGCGGGGCGCGCCCGCGCCGAGCGGAGGATGGCGTCCACGCTGAAGCTGCTGGCCGACGCCAAGTAGATGAGCCCAAAGACGAGGGCGAAGAAGCCCGTGATGATGGGGGGATAGCCCAGCAAGAAGCCGATGGAGAACACCATGCCCCACAGGACCAGAAACACCCAGAAGAACAGCCAGCCCGTGGCGCGGCGATTGTGGCGGATCTGGTCCTCGAACGACCAGTATTCGCGCATCTAGAACTGGACCTTGGGCACGGCGCGGGTTTCTGCGGGCGCTTCCAGCATGTCCCGTTCGCTGCGCCCCGTGATGCCCGCGACGAGGCTGTTGGGGAACACCTCGATGAGGTTGTTGTACGCCATCACGGAGTCATTGAAGTGCTGCCGGGAGAACGCGATCTTGTTCTCCGTGTGGGTCAGTTCGTCCTGCAATTGCAAGAAGTTGGTGTTGGCCTTCAGATCCGGATAGGCCTCGGCCACGGCGAACAACTTGCCAAGGGCTTGCTCCAGCATCCCCTCGGCCGCCATCTTCTGCTGCGGCGAGCCGGCCTTCATCAACGCGGCGCGGGCGTTGGTCACGGACTCCAAGGTCTCCCGTTCGTGCTTCATGTAGCCCTTGACGGTCTCCATGAGGTTGGGAATCAACTCGCCACGACGCTGCAGCTGCACATCGATTTGTGCCCACGCGTTGTCGATGGCGTTCTCGGCGCGCACCATCCGGTTGAACAACCCGATGAACCAGAGGACCGCGATGAGGGCGGCGACGATGAGTGCGATGACCAGAATGGTCGTCAGCAGGGCCATGCCACGGGATGGGGCTCCTGCTGAAAAGCCTCACTTGTAGGGGACGACCAGCACCGGCATCGGCGCGTGGCGCACCACGTGGTCGGCGGTGGAACCAAAGAAGAACTCCCCCAAGGCGCCGCGCCCCGCGCGCCCGATGACGATGATGTCGGCGTTGTACTCCTTGGCCACGTCCACGATGACGTGGCCCGGGCGACCTTCCTTGGCCACGGGCACCACTTCCAGTCCGGCTTCCCGGAACGGTGCGGCCCATTCGGTGGTCAATTCCACCGCTTCGTCCATCTGCAATTCGGCCTGCAAGTCACGGATGGGGTCCAGCGCGCCGTCCGTGTAGATGCTGCCCAACTGGATGCCCGGCTCGAACGCGTGCACCAGGACCACCTTGGCTTTGTGCTGGGTGGCGTGGTTGATGGCGATGTTCAGCATCTTGTGGGCCTTCTCGGAGAAATCCACGGGGACCACGAACGTGGGCATGCATCATGCACCCGCGTCCAGGTCATCAGGTTGCCGGGTGGCGCAAAGGGGGAAGGAAGGGAAGAGGAACCGGGGGCGCGTGGCCCCATGCTTGGCCGCTCAGTTGAGCGTCAGGACGTCGACGCCGTTGGAGGTGTCGCCCGTGAACAGGTAGCCTTGGTAGTACCAGACGTCCCAGATGGTGCCGGCGCCTTGGCCTTCGCTCAGGGGGCCCAGCATGGGCTGCTCGTAGCGGTCCTTGACGTACGGGTTCTGGGGGTCCGTGAAGTCCACCAGGGTGACGCCGGCGCTGTAGAAGCCCATGACGACGTGGTTGGTGTCCTCGACGACGCGGCCAAAGTGGGCCGTGCAGCTGCCGCGCTGTTCGTGGGCGCTGGGGCTGACGCTGCCCTTCAGGACGGGCGTCATCTCGTCGCTGATGTCGTAGAACCACAGGTTGCCCAGCGGGCCGGTCACGGTGGTGCCTTGGGCGTGGACACTGAAGTCGCAGCCAGGCGCGGCGCCGCCGCCGGTCTCGTCACCGAGAATCAGGATGCTGGCGTCGTGGTTGGGCATCGCCAAGTGGGCGAAGGTCACCAGGCTGGCGCTGCCGGTGTCGTGGACACCCGCGGCGGGCCAGCCCCATTCGTTGATGACGACGGGGTTCAGGGGGTCGGCGACGTCCCAAATCTGGATCTTGTCCAAGCCGGCGCAGTAGGCGCGGAACTTGTTCTCGTCCTGGTTCATGTAGAACGTCATGTCGTGGCAGCCGTAGCCGTTCTCCCAGTCCTTCACGAAGACCGCGTTGTCGGGGTCGGTGGCGTCCACGATGTCCGTGTGGCTGCCGCCGCTGACGGAGTTGTAGACGATCGGGGTGCCGGGGACGACGGCGATGTTGTGGTTGGTGTGCGGGGTCTGCACTTCGCTGACCACCACGGGGTTGTAGACGTCGGTGACGTCGGTGAAGACGATGGGGTTGCCACCGTTGGTGCTGACGGTCACGAGGCGACCGTCGGGGTACAGGATGGTGTCCACGTCACGGGCCGGGGTGTCCTCGGCGACGCTGACGACGACGGGGTTGGTGGGGTCCATGATGTTGATGATGCTCATCGGGCCACTGGTGCCGCCCGCGAAGGCGAGGGGGCCAAAGACGGCGATGCCGGCACCGCGGGTGTCGGCGGTGCGGGCCTCGAAGGCGATGGTCTGCAGGACGTCCGGCAGGTCGCGGTAGGCCGGCTTCTTCCAAGCCAAGACGCCGGGTGGGTTGTCGATGCTCCAGGCACCGGGTGCAGGGAAGTCGCTGAGGTTGCCCTCGGCGAGGCCCATGTACGTGGTGAGGTTGTACATGGGGTGGCTGTCCAGGAGGGACTGGGCCGGCTCCTGGGTCAAGGGGTCGATGACGTCATCGGCGGCCTCCGGCTGGGAGGCGCATCCGGAGAGGACGGTGGCGGCCAATAGGAGGCCGACGAGCACGCTGCGCATGAGGGCCAACCCACTCTGCCCGATACTTGAGGGTTGTGTGGTGCGGGGTGGTGGAAGACGCCCCAATGGGGCGTGTCGGCGCCGCCGTGGGCCGACACAAAAGGAGGAATGGAAGAGGAAGCGGCGTTCGCTTACGCGAAGGCCAAGGCCCTGCGCTTGGCCGCGCAGCTTACGCGAAGGTCAGGACGTCGACACCGCGGTCGGTTGCCGACCCACGGGGCTGCGCCCCTGTGGGCCCGCGCGCGACCGCGCTGCGCTTGGCCGCGCAGCTTACGCGAAGGTCAGGACGTCGACACCGCGGTCGATGTCGCCTGTGAAGACGCGGTTGCCGTAGACTTGGGCGTCCCAGACACCGCACAGGGTGCAGGGCTGGTCGTTCTCCGTGCGGCCCCAGATGTCCTGGACGTACGGGTTGTCGATGTCCTCGAAGTTGATGAGGACCACGCCGACCGTGTAGTACGCCATGACGAGCTGGTTGCGGCCATCGATGTTGCCACCGAAGTGGGCCGTGCAGCTGCCCTTCTGATCGAAGGCGTTGGGACTGACGCTGCCGTGCAGGATCGGGTCCGTGGGGTCCGTCATGTCGTAGAAGTACAGGTTCCCAAGGGGACCGCTGACGGCCGTGCCGGTCACGGGGTCGCGGACACCGAAGTCGCAGCCGGGGGCCGCGCCGCCACCGGTCTCATCGCCCATGATGAGGATGGTGCCGTCGTGGTTGGCCATCGCCAAGTGGCTGAAGCTGGCGGGGGCGACCGCGCCGCTGGCGCCGTCGACTTCCGTGTTGGCCACGGGGAAGGGGACCGTGCTGATGACTTCGGGGCTGGTGGGGTCGGTGACGTCCCAGATTTGGGTCACTTCGATGCCGGCGCAGAAGCCGAGGAATTTGTCCTGCTCGGCGTCGATGAAGAAGTCGATGGCGTGGCAGCCGTAGCCGTTGGCGTAGTCGACCACGTGGACGGGGTTCTCTGGGTCGCTGAGGTCCCAGATGGCGTTGACGCCGCCTTCACCGCCGCTCTGGGCGTTGTAGACGTAGGGCGTGCCGGGCAGCACCTGGTGGTTGTGGTTGCCCTGGGCGGGCTGGTAGCTGCCGATGAACGCCATGTTCGTGGGGTCGGTGGCATCGACGATGTTGATGTTCTGGCCACGGGTGCTGATGGTCAGAATCAGGCGGCCCTCGGGGTGTTCCTCGCTGGGCGCGAAGGCGATGGTGTCCAGGTCACCGGCGCTGGTCTCGCCTTCGAGGTGGCCGATGACGCGGGGCTGGTCGGGGTCGCTGATGTCGACGGCCCAGAGGTTGGCGCCGTTCCATTGACCCGCGAACAGCAGGCTACCGAACACGGTGATGCCGCTGCCGCTGCCCACTTCGGCGACGTTGCCTTCGTGGACGAGGCGCTCGACGATGTCGGGCAGATTCGCCGGCGGGGGCTGGACCCAGAAGGTGGGCCAGTTGTCCGGGAGGGGCTCGTTCCACATGGGCAGCTCCTCGGGGAGGGGCAGGCCGTGGCTGGGGTGGGCGTTCTTGCCGGGTTGCCACTGGGCCAACATGTCGGTCGCATCGGGTACGTCGGCGGGTTGGCTGGCACAGCCGGCCAGGGTGACCGCGACAAG
>JBFKTF010000118.1:0-6011 GCA_041636435.1 Thermoplasmatota archaeon | reverse complement strand
TGCAAGGTTGGCTCCATGTGGGCACCGGCGACCCCGCCGCCTACATGGCCATCGCGGACGCAGCGCGCGGCAACGGCATCCAAGTCGCCTTGGACGCCGGCCAAGAACTGCGCTTCATGTACGATCCGGCCACGTTCGAGAAGTTGTTGGACAAATGCGACGCCGTGTTCCTCAACGACGCCGAGATGGACCTCGCGTTGACCTACCTCCGGTACGGCGACCCAGTGCAGCTCCTGGACCACGTGGACGTCGTCGTCCACACCAAGGGCAAGGGAGGCGCCAGCCTCTACCGGACGGGGCACAAACCGTACCACGCGTCCGCCTTCACCGTCGAGGCCATCGACCCCACGGGCGCCGGGGATGCGTTGCGCGCGGGCTGGTACGCGGCCTTGTCCCGCGGCGAGTCCATGGAACGCGCGTTGCTGGAAGGGCAGGCCGCGGCCGCGGTGTGCGTCCAAATGCACGGTCCCCAGAGTCGCACGATTCAACCCGACGACTTGGTGCACTTCTTGGCCGTCGCCTAAGCGGTGGTCCGCTCGTCCACCGACTCCGCAGGCTCTTCGCCTGGCGTCTTGGCCCGCACTTCGTACAGGTCGTGGCGCCGGTCACGCAACTGCACCACGCTGCCCGTGCGGCGGCTGCGGCGCAGGACTTCCAGGTCCACATCGCCCACCACGACCGTCTCCACGTTGGCCGTCGCCTCGGCGGCGATGCCATCCCGGGGGAATGCGAAGTCGCTGGGCGTGAAGATGCCCGACTGGGCGTATTGGATGTCCATGTTCTCCGAGTCGGGTAGGTTGCCCACCGTTCCCGCGGTCACCACGTAGACCTGGTTCTCGACGGCGCGGGCCTGGGCACAGTACCGGACTCGCAGGTGCCCTTGCCGGTCTTCGGTGCAGTATGGGACGAACAAGATGCGCGCCCCTTGGTCCACGGCGAGGCGGCTGATTTCGGGGAACTCCACGTCGTAGCAGACATGGATCGCGATCTTGCCCACGTCCGTGTCCATGACGTTCAGGTGCGTGCCGCCACTGACGCCCCACCAACGGCGCTCGTTGGGCGTGACGTGGAGTTTGGTTTGGCGGTCGATGGTGCCATCGCGACGGAACAGGAACGCCACGTTGACCAGGCGCCCGTCTTCTTCCAAGAGGTGCGTGCCGGCGACGATGTTGACGTTGTAACCGACGGCCAGTTCTTGGAAGTGGGCGATGTAATCGTCCGTGTGCTTGGTGAGCTCGCGGACGCTGCGGGCGGGATCCTTTTCGGGAATGCAACTCAACAGTTGCGTCGTGAACAACTCCGGAAACACCGCGAAGTCGCTGCGGTAATTGGCCGCGACGTCCACGAAGTACTCCGTTTGCTTGGCAAACTCCTCCCAGCCATCGATGCGGCGCAACTGGTACTGAATGACCGTGATGCGCACCGGTTGGCTCGCCTTCATGTGGCGCGTGCCCGGGGCGCGGTAGTCGATGTTGTTCCACTCCAAGAACACCGCGTAGCCTTGGGACTCCTTGTCGCCCGGCAAGTAGTCGTCGATGATGCGGATGGGCGTGAAGCCGCGCCGGGTCTGGAAACCCAGCACGGGGTCGCTCAGTTCCTGCCGAATGACCGCGTTGACGTAATCCTTGGGCGTCATCTGGTCCGCGTGGGCCTTGTAGCCTGGGATGCGTCCGGCCAACACGATGCGCTTGAGGTTCATGCGCTCGCACAACTCTTGCCGGGCATCGTAGAGGCGCTCGCCAATCTTCATGCCCCGCATGTCCGGATCGACCATCACTTCGATGCCGTACAGGTCGCTGCCCTCCGGATCGTGGGTGCTGAGGGTCCCCTTGCCACTGATGTCATCGAACGTGTGCCGGTTCCCAAACTCGTCCAGCTCCACGATGAGGCTGCTGCTGGAACCGACAATCTGGCCCTCCAACTCCACCACGATTTGCCCCTCAGGGAAGGTGGCGTGGTGCTGGGCCAGGTGCTCCTTCTTCCACGGCTGCATGCCCGGGAAACAGCGCAGTTGCAACGCGATGATGGCGTCGTGGTCCTCCGGGGTCGCTTGGCGCACAATCAAGGGCGTCTCGTAGTCGGCCAAGTCGACGTTGGGGTCGCTCACACCGGGGGTAGGGCGTGTCCGGGTTCAATAGGTTCGTGCCCGCGGATGGCGTGGATTGCGTGCGCGCGTTGCCCAAGACTCTTATCCAAGAAGGCATGAGCCTCACCCATGACCCTGGTTGGCACCACTGCCCCGGATTTCACGGCCAAGGCCGTTGTCGGCGACGACATCGTGGACTACACCCTGAGCGACAACTGGACCAACGGCAAGTACACGCTGCTGTTCTTCTACCCGAAGGACTTCACGTTCGTCTGCCCCACCGAGATTGTCGCCTTCAGCGACCGCATCGCTGAGTTCCGCGAGCGCAACGTCGAAGTCGTCGCCTGCAGCACCGACCAAGAGTTCAGCCACCACGCCTGGAACAAGATGGCCCGCACCGACGGCGGCCTCGGCGGCGTCGAGTACCCCATCGTGGCCGACACCACCAAGACCATCAGCACCGAGTACGGCGTCCTGAACGCCGACGCTGGTGTCGCCTTCCGCGGCCTGTTCCTCATCGACAACAAGGGCACCGTCCGCCACATGCTGGTCAACGACATGCCCCTGGGTCGCAGCGTGGACGAAGCCCTGCGCATGGTCGACGCCCTGCAGTTCTTCGAAGCCAACGGCGAGGTCTGCCCCGCCAACTGGACCACGGGCAAGCCCACCATCAAGGCCAACCCCGAGGACGCGAAGGAGTACTTCGAGTCCGTCCACACCGTCACCGTCAACAACTAGACGCGGCGCGTTTCCTCTTCCCCTTCCTCCATCCTTGAGCCCAGCCTGGGACCTTTGGCCCCAGGGCCTTGGGGGCATGTCCCTTCCCGTCCACTGGACCGTTCGGACGGGGCCGAGAGCGAAATCGTCTACATGGTTCGCCTCGCAGCCATGGTTGTGTCTTCCCGCAATCTGAATCATGACGAGAAGGCCCAGGTGGGGATTGGGACGATGATCGTGTTCATCGCGACCGTGCTGGTCGCAGCCATCGCCGCCGGGGTCCTGATCACGACGAGCAACGAGTTGCAGGCCAAGTCCCAACAGACAGGCCAAGAAGCCACGGAGCAAGTGGCGTCCAACCTGGCCGTCGTGTCCATGGTGGGCAAGAGGGACTCCACGGCATCGACGTCCATCGATGACCTCGAGCTGTACCTGACGCTCAGTCCCGGTGCCAGCGACGTGGACTTGAGCCAAGCCCGGATTTTCATGTCCGATGGCACCAACCAGTACGTGTTGTCCTATGCGGCCGCCACCAGTGGCACCGAGTTTGCCGCCACGGACCAGCGCGACGCCGACAACTCGTTCTCGGCCGCCAGCCCGGTCATCTCAAGCGGGGACCTGATCCGCGTCGACATCGACGTGGCGAGCGTGGGCATCACCGCGACGCCCCGCGCCAACCTGGAGCTGCGCTTGGTCCCCGAGGTGGGTGAGAGCGTCTTCAAGTCGATTCGCTTGCCCAACAGCTACGCGCAAGACCTGGTCATTGCGCTCTAACGGGCCAGGACGCGTACAGACTACGCTCCTTGCGTCGTAGGCGCCGACCGCGACGCAGGGGCTGGGCCACGCGCTCGATGTAGCTTCGGATGCGGGGCATCTCGGGGTGGGCATCCGGGTGGATGCCGGCCGTGGGTTGCAACAACGCCGCCGTGGCGTAGTCCGCGGCCGTGGGCTCGTCACCAAACAAGTACGGCTTGGCGCCCAGTTGCTTGGTGACCTTCTCCATGATGGCCGCGAAGTCCACGGGATCGCTCTCGTCGTACCGCCGCGTCTTGTAGAACTTCAGGACGCCCAGGATGGTGGGTCGCAGGAGCCGGAAACCAAGCCACAACAACGGCTTGCGCGTGAAGCCCGTGGGGCGTTGGTGGATGGTGCGGTACGCCATGCGGCGCGCCACGGGGCCGATGGTCTCGTCGGCCCACGCTTCCCACGCGGCGATGTCCTTGCTGGGGTAGAGCCCCACGTCGGCCACGTCGTCCAGCCAATGCAAGATGGCGGCGCTGCCACAGATGCGTTCGCCGTCGACCGCCAATACCGGCACCGTGCCGTCGGGGTGCATGTCCTCGAAGCGCGCCAAGTCACCAAACGTGACGTTGCGTACCTTGTACCGAATCCCGGCCGCACGCAGCGCCCACTCCACCTTCCGGCAATAGTGGCTGAAGCTGAGGCGGACGAAGACAGGGTCCATCAGCAGCAGTCCGGATCCGGGGAATCGCCGTCGTTCCGGCGGCCATCGCGGTCGTTCTCGCCGGGGACCAACACGGGGTAGTTGCCCGTGATGCAGCCAACGCACATTTCGCGCTCCTCGAAGCCGATGGCCTTGACGAGGCCGGGGATGCTGATGTAGGCCAGCGAATCGGCGCCGACGGTTTCGCAGATCTCTTCCACCGATTGTTGGGCGGCGATGAGTTGGTCGCGCGTCGACATGTCGATGCCCAAGTAGCAGGGCGCCACGATGGGTGGTGCGCCGATGCGCAGGTGGACTTCCTTGGCGCCGGCGTCGCGCAGCATCTTGACGATGCGCTTCATGGTGGTGCCGCGCACGATGCTGTCATCGACGAGCATGATGCGCTTGCCGTCCACCACTTGCTTGATGGGGTTGACCTTGAGGCGCACATTGAGTTCGCGGCTCTCCTGGGTCGGCATGATGAAGGTCCGGTGCACGTACCGGTTCTTCATCAGCGCCTCCGTGTACGGGGCGCCGCTGGCGTCCGCCAAGCCACGGGCGTGGCTGCGGCCACTGTCGGGCACCGGCACGACCATGTCCGCTTCCACGGGGGATTCCTCCCAGAGGACGCGGCCAATGTTTTCGCGGACGTTTTGGTTGAGGCGCCCATCCATGTAGGCGTCGCTGCGCGCGAAGTAGACGTATTCGAAGAAGCACCGCGCCGGCTCGGCGGCGGGCTTGTGCACCAGGGTCTCGATGGCGTCGTGGCTGACGCGGACCACTTCACCGGGCTCGATGTCCCGGATCCATTCGGCGCCCATGACGTCCAACGCCACCGATTCGGAAGCGACCACGTGGCCGCCATCGGGCAGCCGCCCGACGCAGAGGGGCTTGATGCCCCAGGGGTCCCGCACCGCGTAGAGCTGCGAGCCCATCATGATCGTGAAGCAGTACGCGCCTTGCAGGCGGTCCATGAGGCTGCTGATGGCTTGCACGGCGTCGCCGTCGTATTTGCGCAACTTGTTTGCAAGCAGGCGGACCACGACCTCGGTGTCGTTGCCGGTGTAGAATGCCCAGCCCTTCTCTTGCAACTCCTCCATGAGGTCGCCGACGTTGGGGATGTTGCCGTTGTGGCCCAAGGCGATGCCGCCCCCCATGCCCATGACGACTTGGGGCTGCGCCGATTCCTCGTTGCTGCCGGCGCTGGTGGAGTACCGCACGTGGCCAATGCCGATGTGCCCACGGAGCTTCTCGATGATTTCGGGGTCAAAGACCCGGTCCACGAGCCCCATACCCTTGTGGGTGCGGAACTCGTACAGCCCATCCAGCGTCACGATGCCGGCCGATTCTTGGCCGCGGTGCTGCAAGGCTTGCAGGGCGTAGTAGATGTACGGAGCCACCGGGCGGTCGGCCGCGATGCCGACGATGCCGCAGTGGTCGTGGAACTTCTCGTCCTCGAAGAGGGGCTCAGGGTCCCCTTGGCCGGCCACGATGCTCCGACCATGCGCCCCAATATAGGCGCGTTGGAAGAAGGAAAGAGGATTGCTGCCGCTTCAGAGCAGGCCGAACACGACGCCCGTGGCCAGCAGGGCCACCAGGGATCCGCCCGCGTTGATGCCAAAGAGCGTCCAGGAGTGCTTCTCCCACGCCACGCGCCCCAACTGCGCGCTGAGGAAGAAACCGACCCACGTCATGAAGGCCCCAAACATCGAAACGCCCACCGACAAGGCGCCCCGTTCGAGGCCCTGCCCATTGGTCATGTGG
>JBFKTF010000117.1:0-6087 GCA_041636435.1 Thermoplasmatota archaeon | reverse complement strand
TCCAGCAATGCTCCCGAGAGCAAACAACGCGACCAGCGTGATGCTCGTGATTTTCTTCGTGTCCATGGGTTCCTCTAGTTCAGCGTGAAAGCTACCGCATGCTGAGTAAGTGCATACGACAACCGACCACACTCGGTTCTGACACGAGCAGCTTCGAAGGTCTACTTAGGCTCTGCTGCACTGGTCTGAATCTTTGGCATGAATCTGATTTCGCCAAAAAATGGATGCTTTCAGTGTTCGGCCCGGAGATTCAGCGATTTTCTCGTGGCCTTCGTTTCCATGCCACGGTGGCGATTCATTGAGACCGCCGCTTCCTGTGGAACGTCGGCGGCATCGCGCTCGCGAGCCGGAGAAACGGAGGTTCCTCGAGTGGGGTGCACGCTTTGGTGCATTCAAAATGGGGAAGAAGTGGAAGAGAAGGAAAGGGGTCGCTTACTTGCGGCCCTTGCCGGAGGTGCCTGCGAACTCGCCACAGCAAGCATCGCCCTTGCCGTCGCCGTCGGAGTCGGCTTGGTCGGGGTTGCTGACCTTCTTGCAGTTGTCGGCGTTGTCGCCGACGCCGTCGCCGTCGGTGTCCTTGTGTTCGGACGCGTCCCAGGGGTAGGCGTCGTTCTTGTCACTGGTGCCGTCGCCGTCGTCGTCTTCGTCGACGCTGTTGGGCACGCCGTCACCGTCGGGGTCGGCCTTGGGGCCGTCCTGTAGGTTGGGGTCGCAGCCATCGGCGATGCCGTCGCCATCCACGTCGACGTGGTCGTCGTGGCCGGGGCAGGCATCGGAGTTGTCGCCGACACCGTCACCGTCGGAGTCCGCCCATTCGGAGGCATCCTCGGGGAAGGCGTCGCTGTTGTCGCCCACGCCGTCACCGTCGGAGTCGCTCCATTCCGTGGAGTCCGTGGGGAAGGCGTCGGCTTCGTTGGCGTGCCCGTCACCGTCGATGTCGTCATCGCAGGCGTCGCCTTGGCCATCGGTGTCCAGGTCGTCTTGGCCAGCGTTGGCGTGCTCGGGGCAGTTGTCGGCGTCGTCCTTGATGCCGTCACCGTCGGTGTCCGCGGCGGCCACGATCACGTCGATGGTGGTCGTCGCTTCCACGGCGCCGGTCTCGTCGTACTGGGTGGCGACGACGGCGTAGGTGCCGGGGGCCAAGTCGTACGTGAAGTTGAACGCGTACGCGGCATCGACCGTGTGGTCGTTGTCCATGCAGGCCTCGTGCCCGGCGAAGGTCACCACGATGGTGTCCATGGTTTCACAGGGCAACGGTTCGGGCGGGCTGCCACCACTGACGGTGTGGTCTTCGCCGTTGACGGAGTCGCCGGCACCACTCAGAGTCACAAGCGGGCCCTTCACGAGGGTACCACCGGTGACGCCGCTGACGACGTCGCCGGCACCAAGGCCGGCGCCATCGCGGGTGAAGCCACCACAGTTGCTGGTACCGCGCACACCGCGGTTGTCGTGGTTGAACTCGTCCAGGCTGGTGCGCCATTCGATGGTCCAGGTGGCGCCGTCGTTGCGCGGCGGCGTGGTGCTGCTGGTGCGCAGCATGGACGCGCTCAAGTCGGCGGGCACGGGGCACGCGGTGCTGACACCGTTGCCATCGGCCACCGTCAAGGCGTACAGCTCGAAGTTGGACTCGGCCATGCCAGCGGCTCCCAGGGCGATGTTCTCCAGGTTGTTGGCGTAGGTCAGGCGGTAGTGCTGTTCGACGCCGGTGTGCTGGGTCTTGAAGTCGGCGTACCAGGTGACGGGCATGCCATCGACGGCACCATTCATGGCGCCGCCAATGTCGAGCTCGACCACCAAGTCACCCGCATCGTCACCCACAGCCAAGCCGAGGCCTTCACCGTAGACGCCGGGCACGAGCCCATCGTCGTCGGGGTCAGCGGTACCAGTGAACAAGTCACCGAGCTCGCCCTTGGTCTGCATGTTGCTGTAGCGGCTCTCGGCCCAGTCGCCCCAGAGGGCGTGGCGGACTTCCGAGTCGGCGGCCATGAACGCGTCCACGTCGCTGCGGTCGGGCAAGTCGGTGCCGTTTTGCAGCAGGCTCACCGCGACATCGCGGGTCCATTCGTTGACGATGCCGTAGCCAGTGAAGGCGTAGTCGGCGGGCGTGTTCCAGGCGGAGACCGGGAACGTGATCCAGCCACTGTCCGTGGAGCCGGCGGTCTTGGAGACGATGTCCCACAGTTCTTGGCGGCTCAGTTCACCGTCGCCGAGGTATTGGTTGCCTTCGACGGGAGTACCCGCCGCGGCGACACCGTTGCCTTCGGGGCCCGTCGTGGCGTCGCCGAGCATCAGCTTGGCCTCCAGCAGGACCTTGCCCATGGCACCGGCGGTGATGGGCGTTGCAGCGGAGGTGCCGCTGTGGCTGCACGTGGTGGCGAGGCTGTTGTAGCAAGAGGCCGGGATGGTGCCGCTGCCGTAGCTGCTGACCATGACCGGTTTGCCGCTGCCAATGATGCTTTGTTCGCCTTCGCGGCCCTCGTCCGCACCGCCGTTGCCGGTGGTCACGGCGCCCACGACGAAGTGCCAGTCGGCACCGGTGTAGGGGCTGGTGTAGGTGCTGATGGGCACAGCAAACGCGTTGGCTGCACCGTTGCCGGCGGCCCAAAGGGTGGTGCCGCCGTCTTCGGTGAAGGCCTTCGTGGCGGCCATTTCGTCGCTGCTGCCCATGAGGGGCTCGAAGCCGAGGGGTCCACCGGGGACACCGACGTTGGCGCGGCGACCCCAGGAGTTGCTCACCAGGTCAATCCACTCCTGTTCGCTGGCCCACTTGACGCCATCGAAGCCTTCGACGGCGACGAGGAGACATTCGGCGCAGGTGCCGTGGACGTTGCCGACGGCGACGCTGGCGCTGCCGGTGCCGTGGCCGTTCTCGTCCAGAATGCCTGCGGTGCCTTCGAAGCCGGTGTTGACGGTGTAGCCGCCGATGACCTTCGTGCCGGGGATGGTGTAGAGCTTGCCGGCTTGCACGTGAGCGAAGTCGCTCTTGCAGGCGTTGGCGATGTTGCTCTCGGCCGTGCACGTCAGGTCAATGGTTCCAGCGTCGGCGGGGAAGCCGGGGATGTAGCTGCTGGGGTGACCGGCGGGTTGGCCGGGCGCCATGCCGAAGTCGACGTTGTAGGGGTTGATGCCCGTGTCCACCACGGCGATGACGACGAAGCCGTCGCCGTTGCAGTCGGTGCAACCGCCGCCACCGCCACCGCCGCCAATCACTTCGGCGTTGAATTGGCCGGCGACGGTCAGGGTGCCGTTGCCTTCCACTTCGGCGCCGTGCAGGGGTGCGTCGATGGCGATGCTGGCCGGAGTGGCCACGGGGCGGTCCTCGACCGTGATGGTCTCGGTGAGTTGCGCGGAGTCGATGCCGTCGCTGACGGTCAGGGTCACGGCGTAGTCGCCGGCGGCCGCGTAACTGTGGCTGACGACCATGGTGTCGGCGGTGGTGCCGTCGCCCAGGTCCCAGGCAAAGCTCAGCTCGTCGCCGTCGGCGTCGCTGCTGGCGGAGGCGTCGAAGGTGATGTCTAGGTACGTGGCCTCGGTGCCGAAGGCGGCGACGGGGGCCGTGTTGGTCTGGTTGCCACCGGTGCCGGTGTTGCCAGTGTCGATGACGACGCGGGCCGGGAAGTCGGCGGTGCCCCAGGTGAAGTCGGCCGGGGCGCTGCAATCCAAGAAGTACGGGCCCACTTGGAACTTCAGGCCACTGATGTCACCGGCCGGGAGGCTGGTGGTGAAGACGACTTCCTCGTGGGCGCCGCCGAGGCCGGTGCCGCCCGCGGTGGGCTCCATGCGGATCTCGTCGGCGTGCAGCAAGTTGCCGGCGCCGTCGAAGAACTGGCCACCGATGGGGCAGTTCTGGGCGCTGGGCTGGGCCCAGTCGACGAAGACGTGGGCAGTGGCCGTGGCTCCTTCACTGAAGCTGAACGCGTCGCCCGTCACGAAGGTCGGGATGAACATGTTCTCGTTGGCTTGGAGGTTCCAGGCGCCGACGGTGGTGTACCAGCTCTGGGCGTCGCCGTGGCCGGCGGTGCTCATGGGGAAGTTGCTCTTCTGCTCCACGGGGTCGGTGACCTGGGTCCAGCCCTGGCCGCCCACGAAGAAGTACTCGAGAATCTGGGGCTCGGCACCGTCGCAGGCATCGGGGATGCCGTTGCCGTCGGTGTCGACGGTGTCGTCGCCGCCGGGGCAGACGTCGCTGTTGTCGCCCACGCCATCGCCGTCGGAGTCGGCCCATTCGGTGGGGTCGTTGGGGAAGGCGTCGCTGTTGTCGCCCACGCCATCGCCATCGGAGTCAGCCCATTCGGTGGCGTCGTCGGGGAAGGCGTCGAGCTCGTTGGCGACGCCGTCGCCGTCGCGGTCGCCGTCGCAACCATCGGGGGTGCCGTCGGCGTCCAGGTCCTTGTTGTCATCGAAGCCGGGGCAGACGTCGAGGCTGTCGGGGACGCCGTCGCCATCGGCGTCGGGTTCGCGCGTGATCTTGGTGATTTCGACGCGGCTGTCCTGGTCGATGTCGTCGTAGAGGACGCTGATGCCGGCACCGCAGTCGAGGCTGCTGCCGGCCACGGTGATGGCCAGGATGCCGGTGCCCGCGTGTTCGCCAAGGCCGCCCGTGACTTCCTTCTGTTCCGTGGGGAGCATGGTGCCCAAGTCGATGGTGACATCGCCGAGCTCCGTCCAGCCACCGTCATGGAGCCAGAGGCGGACGATGACGTCGCCGCAGTCAATGGCGTGGAAGGGACCCTCGGATTCGATGTGGAGGGCCACGTCGATGGTGCCGTCGAAGGTGATGCTGTCCGTGGTCTGCCAGACCAGGTCGGCCAGGTTGTTGGGCGCGGTGGTGCTGCGCAGGCCGCTGACGTCGCTGCCCATGGCGGGGCCGCTGTTCGGAGGTGCCTCGGTGCTCAAGCGGCCGCTGCCGGCCACGGCTTGGTCGACGTTGTGTTGGAAGACGCCGCCCTCGGGGGCACGGAGGTACAGGGTCGTCACGGAGCCCGGAGTCGGGTCGCAGCCGTCCGGAATGCCGTCGGCGTCGGTGTCGATCTTGTCATCGAAGCCGGGGCAGGCGTCGCTGTTGTCGCCCACGCCATCGCCGTCGGAGTCGACGGATTCGCTGGCGTCGCGGGGGAAGGCGTCGAGGCTGTTGGGGACGCCATCGCCGTCGATGTCCTCGTCGCAACCATCGGGGGTGCCGTCACCGTCCAGGTCCTTGTTGTCGTCGAATCCTTGGCAGACGTCCTCGCTGTCGGGGACGCCGTCGCCGTCGCTGTCGTCGGCGTTGAGGCCAAGCGGGTCGGCGCTGGTGATTGGGTGGGTGTCGAGGATGCCGGCGTCGGGCTCGGCACAGTCAACGTAGGTGTAGTCGACGGGGTCCATGTGGACGAAGCCGCCGGCGCCGAGGCCGTCGTCTCCTTGGCCCAAGAGGTGACCGTAGGTGGTTTCCAGGGCGCGGATGTTGAGGCTGCTGACGCAGTGGACGTGGCCACCGTGTTGGTAGCTCATGATGTCCTGCGCGGGGAAGTTGTTGGCGCTGAAGTCGAGCGCGTCGCCGACGTGACCGATGCCGAGGCAGTGGCCCACTTCGTGGGCGTTCAGGTCGAACATGTAGCGGCGGTTGGTGTCGGTGGGCGTCTGGAGGAAGTTCGTGTTGACGACGAAACAGGTGAAGCCGCCGGATTCACACTCGGCGCGCAGCATGCCCCACATGCTGCCGGGGTGTTGGTGGAAGCCGGGGTCGTTGGCCAAGTCTTGGCTGCTGGGGACGTTCTGGCCGTGGCACCAAGTGACGGGGCTGGCCAGACCGATACCGAACAGGAGCACCGGGTTGTACTCGGCGCTCAGGATGATGATCTCGGGGTCGGCGATGGCCTGGGCCGGGATGGCGTCTTGGCCAATCGTGTAGCTGTGGATGTTGAGACCCTGGGCCAGCCATTCGGGGGCCAGCTCGTTGATGCCTTCGTCCCAAGCCTCCACGGACTCCTCGATGACCTGCAAGTCACGCAGGGGGTAGGGGGTCGCGGGGGGCGTGATCAGCACGTCCACTTCGGGTTGGTCCACGTCGTACAGGAGGTACTCGTGGTAATTGTCGTCCGTGAAGGG
>JBFKTF010000116.1:0-6089 GCA_041636435.1 Thermoplasmatota archaeon | reverse complement strand
GACCCCGCTGCACGTCGTCGGTCCCAAGCCACGAGGCAATCAAGCCACGCACCCGATCGTAATCGGCGACGGCCAGGGCGCGTTGCGATTCGGTGTGGGCGTTCTGGACCGCCATCAGCGCATTGTCCAGACCGCCGCCTTGTCCGAGCATGTCGATGAGGCGGCGCTGCATGGGCCCCGGCACGCGCATGGCGAGCCGACCCAAATTGCGAATCTCGGCGGCGTCCAGGTCGATGCGGCGCTCGATGGCGTTCCAGTCGGGCTCCGTGCCATCGAGGCCGAGGATTTTGCGCGTCGCCGCGCTGACCTTCTGGAGGGTCTCGGCCCAGGCACGATGGTTGTTCTCGATGCGTTCCTCGAGACTACCATAATCCAGGGCGACGCGGGCAAAGGCGCTGGGGTCGTTGCGGCGGTGGGCATCGATGAGGGCGTCGCGCACGCGAGCGGCCGTGACGCCCACGTCGCCGCGGGCATCGAGCAAGTCCTCCACGTCGTGGACCATGTCCTCGAAGCGCGTGATGAAGCTGGCCCAAATGCCGAGGCGGGCGAGGCCCAAGTCGTCGCATGTGTCCAGGAGGCGTTGCGCCGGGTTGCGCACCGCCACGGGGACGCCCGCTCCCGCCCAGGCGCCGATGGTGGACTGGAGTCGTTCGGAGAGGCCGCGGCCGTAGCGTGCAGCGCGTTCAATGAAGCGAGGGCCCCGGACGGGAATCTCGTGCACGCGGGCCATGGCCGCATCCAAGACGCGCACCATGCCACCGAGCGAGGAGGCCAGGATCTTGTTGTTGGCGATGACGTTGGCCTTGCAGGGAATGCCCGCGCTTTGCAACATGTCCGCGAGTTCGGACAAGACCGCTTCGGTGGCGGCCATCTGGGCCGCGACGAGGGCCTTGCGGGCGTGCAAGTCGGGGCGTTCGACAATTTCGTCCGAGGGGACCTGGATGGTCTGCCAGATGCGGCGGCGCAGTTCCCGCAAGGTGTGCAACGCGGCGCCGGGGTCATCGACGAGTTGCGCGTGCAGTTGGTCGAGGCTCGGGGCGTCGTCCAGGGGCGGCAGGGTGCCGTCGACCCATTGCAACCCCGCGTCGCGGATGGCATCCCGCCAGGCATCGGCACCGCCACGCAGGGCGGCTTGCAGGTCGCGGGCCAAGTCGATGACGTGGTCTCCATCGCGGGGCTCCAAGCCGATGGATTCTTGGAATTCCATGACCCGATCGGCGATGACGCGGTCCGCGCCAATTTCTTCGAACACGTGCGACGGGAAGCCGTCGAGCAGTTGGATGGCGCGCGCAACGGCATCGATCTTGTCGGGTGCCGCGGTGATGTGCATGGACGCCAGGCGCCGGGCGGCCGAGGGGCTTTGCCGGTTCTCGAGGACCTGCAGCCACCATCGCCGCATGGGGGCGTCGCGGGCATCGTCTGGCGTGATGCCAGCGTCCTTGAAGGCGGAAATGACGTCGCGGCGGGCGCCGCCATCGCTGACAACGGGCCATTCGTCACTCCAGTGGAATCCGGCCGGGTCGAGGGCCTTCAGGGCGTCTTCCACTTCGTGCGGTTCCAGAGGCGCCAAACCGCCCTGGAAGCGGATTGGTTCCGAGCCACCAAGGGCCACGAGGCGAGCCTCGGGCACCGCGTGGTATTGGAAGCGCATGGTGCGGACCGGGTGGCCCGCGTCGTCCTGCAAGGCATGGGGCGGGTCGACGCTGAGGGTGAGTGTGTCGCCGTGCAACAAGTCGTCCATGGAGACGACGTCCTCGCCGGCGTGCAGATGGTATTCGGCGGTGAGTGTCTCACCGGTTTGGCGGACGTCGCGTTGCACGACCAGCACCAGTTCTTGGCCCTCGGGCAGGTTGAAGCGGAGGTTGCTGCGGGGCCCCAAGCTGCCCACGTCGTTGTCGACGGTGAGGGGGACGGGTTCGGGCCGGGGGCGGTGGCGCAGCAGGCGGATGGGGCCGACGCGTTCGCCGTGGCGCACTTGGACCGCGATGCGGTCGATGCCACGGGGTAGCTCGATGTCCTCCAGCTCCAGTCGTCGTTCGCTGACCCAGGTCGGTTCGCCACCGGCCAGGAGGCCGTGGTCGGGGTCGCCATCGAAGGGCCATGCTTGCAGGACACCGTTGCCACGCAAGGTGTACGGTCCGTCGGCGGGCTTGGCCAAGAGACCGGGTTCGAGCAGGATTTTCTTGGTGGCGTCGTCGCTGCGCAGCCGGATGGATCCACTGGCCATGGGGAGCACGCAGCGTCCCTTGGGCAGGGCGGTGACGGTGAGCAGGCGCTTGTCGTTCCAGATTTCGATGCTGGGATCGGCACGGCCCGTGACAATGATTCCAGCGTCCTGGATTGGTAGGATGTTCATGCGGCCTCCACGAGTCGCTTGGCGCTGCGCTTCACGTTGCCTCGCTTGAGCAGGCCGATGTGCCCCATGGCTCGATCCAACATCCGGCGCGCCTCATCGCGGACAGACGCCGGGGTGCCATGAGGGTTCCGAGCCGGTCGCTTGGGGTCAAGGAACGCCGACAAGGCGGCGGCAACGGGTTCGGCGGCGCCGGCGGCCACCAACGGCGCCAGGGGCGCGATGGGGCGGCGGTCGTCGAGCCATTGCAGAATCGTGTCCGCCTGGATGCGATGCCATGCGGGCCGGACGTCGCCACCGTACAGGCACAGGGCGCCGAGGATGGCTTGGCCTTGCAGGTTGTCGAGGATGACGGTGTTCTGGGCGTCGAGCATGGCGTCGGGATCGAGCAGGTTCCATGGGCCCCCTTGGTGGTGTTGACGCCAGACGTGGCGGTCGACGCGATCGCCCTGGGCCAGCAGGGCCGCGACGGCCATGATGGGTTCGTCCACTTGCACGCGCTCCGGCGCAATCTGCAAGCACGCTTCGAGTGCTTGGGGCGGCACGCCGTGGTGAAGGGATGTGGTGACTTCGACGGGTGCCTCGAAGCGTGCCCAGACGTCCACCATGCCCGGCGTGGGGTGGACGTCGCGGCCAGCAATCCAATCCAGGGCGGCGGCCAGGTCGTCCGGCGTGGTGGCGTGGGGCCGGCCAGCCAAGCCCGTGTGGGCGACCCATGCGGCGTTGGCCTCGATGTCGCCCAACGCGGCGATGGCATCGGCTCCGGCAGGACCCAGTTCGGCGGCCGCCTTGCGGCGTTCCACGCCCAGGCGTTTGTGGTCGAGCACCGCTTGCAGCATGCGGCCTTCGTCCATGTCCCGCAAGGGGTGGTTGGACCAGGCGACGTGGGGATTGGCTTGTTGCCAGAGGCGCAGCAAGGCGTGGCCCACGACGACGTCGCGGTGGGCGCTGATCAGTTGCAGGCACCAGCGGCGGGTGGAGCGGAGCAAGGCGACGAAGACGGCGTGGCCACGGTCGTCGAGGTCGCGCAACATGGCGTCGGTGGCTTGTTCGGCCACCCCGTCGCGCAGGGGCAGGGTGCAGAGGATGGTCAGGGCGTCGTCGTCCAGGGTGCGGCCGGCCAGCAGGTCGATGACGGGCTGCCAGGCGGGGGCTTCGATGCGTCGCCAAGCGTCTTGCCAGGCACCTCCGACCAGCACGCCGATGCGGTCGACGGCGTCTCGTTCGATGAAGAGCTTGAGGGCGTTCTTGAGGAGCCGGTCGCTTGGTTGCAGCGGTGGTTCGGGCGGTTGTTCTCGCGCCGCCAGGGCGGCGTCCACGTCCCGCATCCATGCCTCGCAGCGCACAAGCCAGGCCAGTTCCTGGCGAATTTCAGAAAACGGGCGGCCCAAGTCCCACGCCGGCTCGGCGTGTTGGAACATGTTCCGGGATGCTTGGGCGATCTTGGACACTTGGCGGCTGTTGCCGAGGATGTGCATGGCCGCCACACCGCAGCCGGAGTCCGCGATGTCGCCGGCCTCGGGCCCAGGCGCTTGGATGATGGCGTCGCCTTCGCCGATGCGGACTTCGAGGCGCCCGGCGACGTCGGGTGGCAGGGCGGCCAAGACGGAGCCGATGCGTTGCACCGCTTCCGTGTCGGCGGCCGGGTAGCCGAGGCGACCTTGGCCCAGGAGGACCTCCAAGTCGTCGCGCAGTTTGGCGGGGGCAATGCGGCCGTTGGTCGGGGGCTCCCAGGGCTCCACGGTGGTGTGGGATGTGAATTGGGGCGGGTCGAGCAGCATGTCCACGGGCAGGTTGGCGTCGTGGTCGCCCCACTGCGCGATGGGCAGCAGCAGATAGGTGCGCTTGCGGTAGCCGCGGCCGGGGCGGTCCTTGGGCCCCTCGAAGGCCTGGTGGTCGATGACGCGCAGGCACCAAGGCTTCCCGTCGAGCATGACGCTGGTCTGGGTGAAGCCGGCGTTGACCGGTTTGGACAGGGACCATTCCACCAAGGGCAGGCGGTGGGGGTCTTGGCGGGCGATGTGCCGGATGAAGGCCTCGGGGAAGTCCGGGGTGCGGGCAAGGAATTCGTGCTCCGCGCGGTCCAGGACCACGCCGTCGGCGTCGACGAACTTGCCTGCGTGGAGGACGTGCCAGCTCATGCGGCGCGACTCAGGCGGAAGGCTCCGCGGGGCTGGCCATCGGCAAGGAACAGGAACGATTCGAGCACGCCATATGGTTCCCAGGCACGGGCGGCGTCGCTGGGTTCCAGGTCGTCGGCGAGGAAGCCACCGGTGTGGGGGTCGTAGTTGGCGGTCCCATCGGGCAGGAAGCCGTAGCTGCTAATCCACCGAGCGTAGACGTTGCCGGGCTTGACAATCTCTTGCAGGGCGGCCACGCCGTCGGCGGTAAGGAGCTTGGTGGCCAAGTCCCATGGGTTGCTGCGTTCGGCGCAGCCGCGGGCGTTGCGGCCCGCTTCATAGTAGCGCTTGTCGGCCTTGGTGAGGCACACGATGGCGCGTTGGATGTTGCTGCGGTGGCGTTCGCTGAGCTCGGTGGCGAGGTTGCGCAGGCCCTTGGCAATCTCGGCGGCCGCCGCGGGGTCGCTGCCATCCAGGCAAATCATCAGGGCCTCCGTGTTCTCCAAGGCGTCGCGCAGTTCGCGGCGGTGACGGAAGTAGTGGTCGGTCTCCTTGTCTTGGGTGCGCCCCAATTGCGGGAACAGACTGCCTCCGGGGCCGTCGAGGATGTGGAATGGGTAGCGCTTCTCGCGGATGCCCTTCCAGGCCACTTCGAATTCAATGTGGGCGACCTCGCTGGTGGCTTCCACTTGGTGGACGCCGGGGCCGCTCCAACCATGCAGCAGAATGGCTTCGCGGGTGAGTTGAATCTGCTTCATCTCGTCGTTGCGGCCTTCGATGCGCAGGGGCGTGCTGGGGAGCTTCTTTTGCTTCAGTTGCTCCTTGGCGCGTTCGTCGCCGCCGGCGGCTTTTCCTTGCAGTTCGTGCAAGCGGTGGATTGCCTGGTTGAGGGTCACCAGGAAACAGGTTTTGCCAGCACTCGCGGGACCGATGACGGTGGCCACCGCCGACGGTCGATTCTCAGCCACACCGCCCCACCAGGGCCCGGGATAACAAGGGTTTCCACTCCTGTCGACGCCCGACGCGTCTATCAGGCGATGGGGCCTGCGACGTTCGATGCCCGAGCTCAACGGCTCCCCGCACGACACCGTGACCGACAAGCCATTGCAGGGCCTGGCGCCCGGGACGATTCCCCGCGCCGTGGACTGCGAAGTGGACGTCTTGGTGGTCGGCTTGGGCCCTGGTGGCCTCATCGCCTGCCGGGATTTTGCCAAGCAAGGCTTCACCGTGCTGGGCATTGACCGCAAGCAGGACATCGGATCCCCCAAGCGCTGCGCCGAAGGCGTGAGCGACGAGGGCCTGGAGCATTGCGGCGTCGCACCGGACCCCGCCTGGGCGTACGGCCGCATCGAGGGCGCTGCGCTGTATGCGCCCAGTGGCAACCGCGTGGAACTGGTGGGCCCCGACACGTACGGCTGGGTCATCGAACGCAAGATCTTCGAGAAGCACCTGGCGCGTGATGCCATCCTGGCCGGCGCCAAGACCATGCCCAAGACGCAGGCCGTGGGGCTGCTCAAGGACGCCTCGGGCAAGGTCTGCGGCGTGCGCGCCGAATTCATGGGCAAGGAATTCGACATCCGCGCCGAGCTCACCATTGGTGCCGATGGCATCGACAG
>JBFKTF010000115.1:0-6105 GCA_041636435.1 Thermoplasmatota archaeon | reverse complement strand
GCCCCTCCGGCAAGGTTCCAGCGGCGCAGACGGCATGCTTTGGGGCCTTCGGCCCGCAGGACCCCCGCCCGTGTGCGCGGGGGATTAGAAACAACAGGTTGCCAGTGTCAGGTATGCACGTCCTGGTGGTCGACGACGACCCCACCATGTTGGAGGTGGCTTGCCGCGTCATCCAGGAACGCGAGGAGACCGCGTCGGTCGCCCGGGCCATGACGTTGGACGACGCCAAGGCATTGGCCATGGAAGGCGGCCACGACGCCATCGTGCTGGACTTGGGGCTGCCCGATTCGTCCGGCCTGGACACCCTGGAGGCCATCGCCACGCTCGCCCCCGAGGTACCCATCATCGTGCTGAGCGGGACCAGCGACCCATCCACCATCCGGGCCGCCCTGAACGCCGGCGCGGAGGATTTCATCATCAAGCACCAAGACGGCGTGCGGTCACTGGGCGTGCGCGTCCAGAACGCCATCATGCGCCGCAGCCGACACGCTTCCGTGGAGGAGGGCCACTTGGTGCACGCCCGGGACCGGTTGGTGCGACAATTCCTCAACGAGGCCAACCACGAGTTGCGCACGCCACTGACATCCATCGGCGTCGCGGAGATGGTGTTGCGCAGCAAGAACCTGGACGACACGTCCCGCGACCGCCTGCACCGGAGCCTGCAGCGGCTACGCGAGACCATCGAGGACTTCCTCGGCGTGCTGTCCGACCCCGTGCTGCACGACATCGACTTGGAGGAACTCATCGGGCTACCGACACTCGATGCCGGCGAACCCGTGCACGTCATCGGCAACGAACAGGCCCTGCGCCGCGCGTTCCGCGCCTTGCACCGCATCGTGGAAGTCAAGCCCGACATCAGCACCCAAACCTTCCCCGGGGACCGCATCCGCATCCGATTCCACTTCCCCACCGACGTGCACCCGGAACACGAGCACCCGGTCCTGTTGGCGTTGGCGCGTCAGCACTTGGAGCAAAGCATGGGCCAGGTATCGGTGCGCATGGACGACGACGGGTGCCGCATCGATGTGATGCTGAGCCGCGCCATCCGACCCAAAGGAATCGGCGCCGCCGCACGCGCTTTATAGAACCTGCTCGTCGAGCGGAATTGCCCTCCATCCCTGGCGTCGGCGACGGCGTCCAACATGGGAGCTGGCGGCCCTCGTGGTCGATCCGGCGAGACGGGTAGGAGACAACACATGGGACAAACCATCGAAGCCGTCGTGGATGGCGGCAAAGCAAGCGCCGGTCCGCCGCTGGGCCCTGCCCTCGGCCCCGCCGGTGTCAACATCGGCGACGTCATCGCCAAGATCAACGAGAAGACCGCTGCCTTCAACGGCATGAAGGTCCCCGTCAAGGTCATCATCGATGACAAGAAGAACTTCGAAATCAAGGTCGGCACGCCCCCCGCGAGCGCCTTGATCAAGCAGGAAGCCGGCATCGCGTCCGGTTCCGGCAACGCGAAGACCACCTTCGTCGCCGATCTGACCATTGACCAGATCAAGAAGATCGCCGCCATGAAGAACGACGATCTGCTTGGCGCCAATGAGAAGATGAAGTGCAACGAAATCGTCGGCACCTGCACCAGCATGGGCGTCACGATCGATGGCACCAACCCCCGCGAGGCCAGCAAGGCCATCATCGCGGGCGAATGGGACCACAAGTTCTGATTGCATGGTCCGCGACGGCGACGCCGCGCGGTCCGCCTCTTCCCCTTCCCCCTTTGAAGGCCCCGAAGTCTCGGGGTCCCGCGTCGTCCTGACGCTGTTCGTGATTCTCGCAGCCTGCGTGGTGTTCGTGTTCACCGTGTTTGCTTTGGCCGTCCGCCCCGAGGACCGCCACTGGTTGCCGGAGCTTACGTTCCGTTACCTGTACATGCCCGTGGTCGCGACCAGCCTCCTGGTCGCCGTGGACGCGTACCGAGTCGGCTGGCATGCGCCCCGCGGGTGGTGGCTGTTCTTCTTCACGGCCCCCGTGCCGTTGTTGAACATCCTGCTGGCCAGCGTGTGGCTGCTCAGGTGGCGACCGCAAGCCATTCGTCGATGACCTGCCGCAGCAGGTCGTCCGTGCCCTCGAGGTCGTTGGGCTTCACGTGGCGCCGAGCCCCCACCGCGTCTGGGTAGGACGCGGTGTCGTGGCCACTGAGCAGATGAAACTGCACGCCATCCAACAAGGCCTCTTGGTGTAGGATGCGCAAGACGTCGCTGCCATTGAGGTGGGCCATGCGTTCGTCGCAGATGATCAGGATGCGTTCGCCCACGTGGCGCCGGATGTGCTCAATCGCCAACGTGCCGTTGCGGAACATCACGAGTTTCCAAGGAGCATCTGGAAAGAGCGCACCGACGCGGTTCTCCAGGAACCGCAAATCGGCTTCGTTGTCGTCGATCAATACGACGCGCATACCCCCGCAACGGGGCTCAAGGCACTTGAAGGATTCTAGAGGAAAAGGGGAAAAGAGCGGGAAGTCGCGCCTATGCGGCAGCGGCGCCGAGCAGGTGCTCGACGATCAGCCATTCGTCTTCATGCAAGACACATCACCTCTTTGATGAATTGCCCCACCGAGCGGGTGGGGATCTTCGCGCCGGCGGAATGGGGGTGTCCCCCTCCCACGATGCCGTGGTGTGCCGTGAAATCGGACACGAATTGCCCGAGGTTGAGTGAATCGTCGTCCGCCGTGCGGCGGAGGCTGAGGGCGGTGCTCTGGGAACGCTTGTTCACCATGAGGGCCACGTGAGCACCTTCGTTGCGCGCCACTTCCGACAGGGCGCGGCTGCCAAAGCCGTACAGGCTGGGCTTGCGGCGCCCAAAGCGGAGCATGGCGACGTTGTGCTGGATTTCCATGCGTTCCCGGACGCGGTCCAACGCCTTCTCCCAGCGCCCTTCGATGCGCATCTGGCGGTAGCGGCCCATGATTTCGGGAATCTCGCTTGGCCAGCGGCCGTGCGCCAGGCGGCGCGCGGCGCCGAGGCGGAAGCGGTCGTCCTCGACCTTGTAGCGCCAAGAGAAGTCCAAGACGCGGGATTCGTCCATGACCTTCGTGAGGCCATGTTGGTGGGTGGCTTGTTCCAGCAATCGGCTGGGGCAGTATTCCACGTGGTCGGCCAGGGCGACCAAGTGTTGGTGTTCTTGGCCCAAGCCCAAGTAATCGTAGGCGACGCCGGCGGCGCTGATGCCCTGCCGGATGACGCCCTCGGTGCGGGGATCCAGTTGGCCCCACATGTGTTGGGATTGTTGGTGGTGGTCGAGGTAGACGATGCGTTGCGGCGTCTTGGCCTTGTGATTGAGTGTCTTGACCAGGCGCGGCGTGAGGCCCAAATCCACCAGGTAGAACCGACTGGAGCTGATGTCCTTGCGCAGGACATCCACGGCCATGTCGCCGGACGGCACGAAGCTGACCTTGGTGGCGGGATCTTGGGCGAGGAACAGCGCCGCCGAGACGATCCCGTCGACGTTGCCCCGGGTGAGTAGGTGGACCTTGCGGTCGTCTCGCTCGAGGTTCAGTGCATCCCCATTTGCCAATCGTCCACCGGCTACAAAGACTGTCCGATAGCAAACGATTGAGATTGCCCAGACCTGCACATTCTCCGGCCTTCGAGGCGCCGTGAACGCCTATTTCGTGGCCTTGGAGGGCTTCGTGCGGGGACTCCGTGGGGGTTTCGGAGCATGACCACACACCTTGCACGCCTTGCCTTTGGCTGCGGGGCTGCCACAACCCACGCACCAACGTTGGCCCGGCGCGGGGCGACGGAACAAGCCGGGCATCGCGGGCACGTCGGGCAAGATGCGGTGCCAAAATGGCAGGGCCACGACGCCGGCCACCAGGGCCGTGATCCAGGCAAATCCGCTGACGGTGTCGAAGGCCGCCAATCCGCTGGCGCTGCCGACGAGGCCAAAGAAGATGGCCACCACGGCAGCAATGATCAACACCAGCAGGGACCTGCGCACGCCGCACCACCCGCGCGGCGGGCTTTCAAGGATTCCATCGCAGGCTGTCCCAGCACTCCTGCTCGACCACTTGCAAGTCACCGGGCACGACGAGGCAATGCAATGGCGCACCAAAGTCCTGCTCGGCCAACGCCGCCACGGGGCCCGTCGCGACCAGAGGGGATGCGCTGCCTGCGCGGGCCACCACGCCCACCTCGCACGCAGAGAACCAGTCGGCGCCGCGCTTCGCCGCCAGCTGCAACAACAGCTGCAGGCCTTCATCGGCGGTCATGTAGTAGCCCTGCGCGGGCCAATCGTCGCCACGGCCTTCGGGGCGCGGCTCGTGGGCCTTGATGTCCAGCAACACCAGGGTGTGCAATCCGGCGTCGTGGTTCTCCTGCACCGCGTCGAACATCGATTCGGGCAACCAGTTGGCTTCGGGCCGCACGAGCGTCGTGGTGCGGCCGAACTTGTAATGCTGCAGGCCCAGCAGGCCGGGAGCGGCCGAGTAGATGCTGGGCGCGTGCACCACGTGGACCCCGACGCCGGCGGCGCGGGCCCGCACCATCAGATCCGCGTGGGTCGTCGCGGCCAAGGGGTCCCCGGCCGTGAGCAGGGCCACGTCGGCGGTCTTGGCCTGTTCCACCAAGTCCTTGCCACCGGTCTCCACGCCTTCGCGGGGCAGGACCTCGACCTTGCATTGCAGGAAGGCCTCCATGCCCTCGTGGTCCGTGCCACCCAGAATGGCGGTGTAGAACTCGGCGTAGACCGCGTCGCAGGAACGGATGCGCTCCAGGCCCTTGACGGTCACGTCGGTGATGTCGTGCAGGCCAAGGCCGATGAGGTGGAGGGCCACGATGCGGGCACGGCGGCGGGGCTTGAAGGGTTCGGGGGAGTTTATCGCCGGGTGCGGGGTCGCGCCGCCATGGTCCGCGCCTTGGCCGTCGCCGCATCCCCGCAGGAAGCGGAAGCCACCCGCCGCCGGCTGCAAAGCGAGGGGCGACTGCGCGACGACCTGAAGGTGGCCCACCAGGACGGGCGCATCTGGTTCCCCGTGACCGGCGGCGACGACGCCGTGGAAGCGGAGTTCCAGGCGCGGGAGCGCCGGCCCCGCGACTACACCGAGTTGTTGCCCGAATCCCTGCGCGAAGCCGCGCCCCGCGCACACGACGTGCTGGGCGACATCGTGGCCATCAAGATTCCCAGCGACCTGTGGGACCAACGCGACGTCCTGGGGGATGCCTTGTTGCGGTTCCATGGCGCCCGCGCCGTGTTCCATGACCACGGCGTCAAGGGCGAATTCCGCACCCGGGACTTGGAGCGCATCGCGGGGGCCGGCGGCAGCGAGACCACGATTGCCGAAAACGGCGTGCGCCTGACCGTGGATCCGGGGGCCGCATACTATTCCCCGCGCCTTGGAGAGGAGCGCCGCCGCATGACGGAACAAGTCGCGCCGGACGCATCCGTCATCGACCTGTTCGGCGGCGTCGCCCCCCTGGGGGTGCAGTTGGCCAAGGCCGGCGCCACAGTGACGTCCGTGGACCTGAACCCCGCCGCGTGCAGCCTCGCGACCCGCAACGCCATGGCCAACGGCGTCGAGTTGGCGGTGCGGTGCGGCGACGCACGCGACGTGGCCGCCACGTTGGAGCCGGCCGACCACGTCGTGATGAACTTGCCCCACTTGGCCAAGGAATTCATCGCCAGCGGTGTCGCCGTCACGCGCCCCGGGGGCCGGTTGCATCACCACGAAATCATGGAACACGACGCATTGGAGCGTCGACAAACCGAGTTGGTCGCCGAGATGGCGGCCCTGGGCCGGAACGCGACGATTCGGCACGTGCGCAAGGTGCGCGACTACTCCACCAACGAAGGCCACTACGTCCTGGACATCGAGGTGGCCTGATGCTCGTCACCCTGGATTTGGATGGCACCTTGATTCCGGACGACACGGTCTTTGCGGCCGTGCTGCGCGACAACGGCCACGCGGAGTTCGTGGCGGAATCGGATCGCCAGTACTTTGCCGGCGAGTTGAGCCTCGAAGACTGCTTCTGGCAACAATGGGAGAAGGTGGCGCAGTTGAGCTTGGCCGACTGCCACCGGGCCCTGCGCAAGGCGGCCTGGTTGCCCGACATTGGCCCCGCGGTCCGCGCCATGAAGGAAGCCGGCCACGAAGTCTGCCTGCTC
>JBFKTF010000114.1:0-6147 GCA_041636435.1 Thermoplasmatota archaeon | reverse complement strand
TCAGTTTGCTGCGACCAGTGGCATCGATTTTGTGGTCCCCGAATTGGACCTCCATGCGCGTCTCGAGTCGCCACGCTGGGCGGCCTTCGGGGTGGGCCAGGAGCATGCTGACGCCGCCGATTTGGATGCGGTCGACCACGTCGTAGCCTTCGGGCTTGTCGATCTCTTCGACCGGGTGGCCTTCTTCTTCGAGCCAGCGGCGGATGATGGCGTGGCTGCTCATTGCGCCACCGCCGCTTCCAGCGCCGCGATGCCGGGCAGGGTCTTGCCTTCGAGGAATTCGAGGCTGGCGCCACCACCGGTGCTGATGTGGGTGACGTGGGGTTCGATGCGGAACTTGCGGGCCGCCGCGGCGGAGTCACCGCCGCCGATGATGGTGGTGCCCCGGCAGTCCATCAGGGCTTGGGCGACGGCGCGGGTACCGAACTTGAAGGCGTCCCACTCAAAGACGCCCATCGGGCCGTTCCACAGCACGGTGCCCGAGTCGGCGATGGCCTTGCCGAAGGCTTGCATGGTGATGGGGCCGATGTCGAGGCCCATCCATCCCTTCTGGATGTGGGTGACTTTGCAGGCGTGGTGCGTCGCCTTGGCGTCGAATTTGTCGGCTTCTTCCACGTCGACGGGCAAGAGAATCTCGACGCCGGCCGCTTCGGCGCGGGCCAGCATGTCCTTGGCGTAGTCGATGCGGTCTTCTTCGACGAGGCTGGCGCCGACGTCGTGGCCTTGGGCCTTGAGGAAGGTGAACGCCATGCCGCCACCGATGATGATGCGGTCGGCCTTCTCGATGAGGCGTTCCATGACGGCGATCTTGTCGCTGACCTTGGCGCCGCCGAGGATGGCGGTGAAGGGGCGGGCGGGTTCGTCCAGGGCGTCGCCGAGGATGCGCAGTTCGCGCTCGATGAGCTTGCCAGCGTAGGCGGGCATGTGGGCGGCCACGAGGGTAGTGCTGGCGTGGGCGCGGTGGGCGGTGCCGAAGGCGTCGTTGACGTAGACGTCCCCGAGCTTGGCCAGCTCGGCAGTGAACGCCTCATCGCCGTCGGTTTCGCCGGCGTGGAAGCGCAGGTTCTCCAACAACGCCACGTGGCCGTCGGTGAGGGCGCTGACGGTGGATTCGGCGGCTTCCCCGATGCAGTCCTCGGCAAACGCCACGGGCGCGTCGAGGAGCTTGCCCAGGTGGCGTGCCACGGGCAGGAGGCTCAACTCGGGGACGCGTTGGCCCTTGGGGCGGCCGAGGTGGCTCATCAGGACGACGCGGGCACCGGCTTGGCGCAGGGCCTCGATGGTGGGCAATGCGGCTTGGATGCGCAGGTCGTCGGCGACGCGGCCACCGTCCAGGGGGACGTTGAAGTCGACGCGGACGAGGACGCGCTTGCCGGCGAACGCTCCGGCCTGGATGCCTTGCTCGAGGGTCTGGACGTGCACGCGCCGGCGAGTTGGCCCGGGTTGAAAGGAGCGACGGCGTCAGAGTTCTTCGTCGTCCTCGGCCAGTTCTTCGAGTTCTTCTTGCTCCGTGGTGGGGTCGCAGGCGGTCAGGAAGGACGAGATGGCTTCCTCTGGACCCATGGCGATGACCAAGTCGCCACCGCGCAGCTTGAAGCCGCCACGAATCTTGGAGCGCCAGCGGTCGTTGCGGCGCACGGCCAAGAGGCGCATGCCCGTCTCGGTCTCCAGTTCGGTTTCGCGCAGGGCGGGCCCCACGAACTCGGATTCGTCGTGGACGACGACTTTGGTGATGGCGGAGTCGCTGGCGCGGATGGTCTCGGCCAGGACGGGGTGGAGTTCGACTTCGCGCAGGATGACGTCGGCGATTTCCAGGGCGCTGTTGGCGATGACTTCGGCGGCTTGGGCGACGCGGAGGGCCACGAGGGCGGCGTCGATCTCCAACTCGCCGTCCTTGACGGCTTCCAGGGTCTCCTGTTGCAGCTGCAGGAGGTAGTTGCCCATCTCCAGTTCCAAGTCCTTGACCACTTGGGCCAGTTTCTGGGAGTCATAGAAGACGCTGGAGTAGGCCAGGTCCACCATCAGTTCGGAAGTGTCCTTCATTTCCAGCAGGAGCTTCTCCGTGTCGGCGCGACTCATAGCTCGTCCTCCTGGCCGCGCAGGAACCGTTGCAAGTGTTGGGCACCTTCGGCTTGACCCTGCACGAGCAACGTGTCGCCGCCTTGGATGACGTTGTGCTTGTTGGGGTCGTAGACCCAGCGCTTGCCGCGGCGAATGGCCAGAACCCGCACGCCGACCTCGGTTTCGATTTGCAGGTCGCCGTAGCTTTGGCCGATGACGGCGCAGTCGGCGGGGACGGTGACGGTGCCGACGCGGTCGTCGGCGTCCTCCATGATTTTGCCCAAGAACGGCCGCGTGTTGACGTCGGCGTCGCGCAATTCCACCATCTCTTCGGCGGCGTTGGCGATGTGCTCGGATGCGTCCGCGATTTGCAGGATGCCGGCCACTTGCATGGCGTCGTCCTTGTTGCGGACACTCATGGAGGCAATCAGCCGAAGTTGGTACTTGAGCCAGTCCATGCGCTGGGCCAGCAGTTCCACTTCCTCGGTGATTGGATCGGAGTCTAGGACCAAGGCGGAGTAAGCAAGGCTCGTCATGAGCTCGCTGAGGTCCTTCATCTCCGTGAGAATCTCGAGGACCGTGACCGGTTCGTACTCGACTTCCTCGTATGGCTCGACGTGGCGTTTTTTCCAGAATTTCATAGACCGACCCCCCGCGCTGCAAGCAGGAGGAACACAATGCCCAGGGTGTCGCCGGCCGTGGTGAGCACGGGCACGACGACGTTGTCGGGGTCCCAACCGTAGCGGTGGCTCAGCATGCCGACGACGATGACCAAGATGGCCATGACGACGATCAAACCGAGACCAGCCAACAAGGTGGTCAGGACCAATGCACCGAAGTGGATGGGCGCATCCACGCCGGTGACCGGCGCCAACACGTACGCGATGGCGCCAAGGAAACTGAAGCTCACAATGGTGAGGATGATGGAGGCGGTGAGGTCGCGGCGGAATCCGCGTCCGCCGTTGGACCACAAGCCGCCGAGGTGGAGGCCGCTGGCGACGCGGCTGCCCAGGATGCTGCCGACGTTGCCGCCGATGCCGTTGACCGCAGGAACGAGCGCCAGCAGGATGGGGACGGCGAGGAGTCGGTCCTGGAACGTCACCAGAATCTGGCCGGTGAGGATGCCGATGACCAAGGCGCCAGACAACACGGGCAGGCTGGCCTTGGTGATGGTGCGCCAGTCGGCGGAGGCGGGCACGTTGGCGGTCCTCATGCCAGACCTCCCATGATGCGGGCCATGACGAACAAGGACAGCAGCGTGAACAGGTCGCTCATGGTCATCAGCACCGGTCCCGCGACATTGTCCAAATCGAGGCCGCGGCGGAAGGCCACCTTCATGGTGAGGACGGCCACGAGGCCCATGACGAGGCCCGAGAGAAGGCCGGCACCGATGGCGATGGTGCTGAGCACGAGGATACCGGCGCTGGGCAGCCCGAAGCTCAGGCTGACGTAGTGGGCCATGACGCCGGCGGCGAGCGCCAGAACGAAGCCCAGCACGAGGCTGGCGGTGATGCTGTGCCAGACGACGGGGGAGAACAACCGGTCGGGGGGCAGCAGACCGAATCGTGCCTGGGTGCCGAGGCGGCTGCCCATGCTGGTGCTGATGTTGCCCCGCATCGCCAGCACGGCCGGCACGAGGGCCAGCAAACCGGGGAGGCGTTCGAGGTTCTCCTCCATGCGGCCCAGGAAGGCGCCGGCCAGAACCTCGATGGTGGCCATGGCGAGCAGCAGCGGCAAGGATTCCCGGAGGATGTCCTTGACGCCTTGCTCCGCCATGCGTTGCGACCCGCTGTGCTGGCTTTGATGGTTTGCAGTCGCATCCGCTGGACGAGATGCTCATGCGGGGGCGAGGAGACCGACCTTAGAGGTCGATCTTGTCGCCGCGCCAGCCCTTGTGCGAGGCGCAGTACTTGCTGCCTTCGCGGGGGTGGTTCTTGCATTGCGCGCCGTCGGTCTTGACGGCGTGGCAGCGCTCGGGGTCGCCTTCGACGATGGGTTCGTCCAAGTCGGCGTGGACGCTGCAGAAGTCGCTGTTCTCGATGGAGACGCGCTTGCAGCGGGTGCCGCTCTGGGTCATGGCGAGGCAGCGGAGCTTGTCGGGTTCCTCCACGATGTCGCGGACGGGGTTGCCGGCGTCGGATTCGCTGTCGCGGCGCAGGTAGGGCAGGCCCGTGCGTTCGTTGGTGTCCACCACGTAGCCGGCGGGCAACTGGGCGGGGTCGCCGCTGCTGGGCTGTTCCTTGGAGAAGAAGTAGATGCGCTGCTCCTTGCCGTTGCTGAGTTCGACCAGGCGCGTGTAGAGGCTGAAGTCTTCGAATTGGAAGGCGCCGCCTTCGACCGTGTCTTCGCTCCAGTCCTCGTCGGCGCTCGATGCGTCGTCCTGGTCGCCGGCATCCCACGTCTCGTCGGAGTCGTCGCCCCAACTCTCGTCGCCAGTGTCCCATTCCAGGTCGGGCTTCTCTTCCTCGTCTTCTTCTTTCTCCCAGACGCGTCCGGGTGGCTCGCTGACGATGTAGTCTGGCGGGACCTCGTCGTCCTCGAGCGCGGGACCGCCGCTGCCGTGCTTGGGCGGGGGCAGGTAGCTGCCTTCCTCGTCCTTCAGGCCGACGCGGGGCACCGTGCCGTGGTCTTCGATGAGGTTGCCGTCGGCGTCGAGTTGGGATTCGTCCACCCATTCGACTTCGTCTTCGGCCTCTTCCCATGCCGTCTCTTGGGCGGGCTCGGCGGCCTCTTCCCATTCGACTTCGTCGTCCTCGGAGAGCTCCAATTCGTCGGCGGAGACCCATTCGACCTCGTCGCCTTCTTCGACGTCTTCGTCGGCGGCTTCGGTCCATTCGTCGCGTTCGACGAATTCGACGTCGCCTTCGTGGACCTCTTCGCCGGATTCCCATTCCTCGTCGACGTCGACGGGGAGGTGGACTTCGTCGCGGGTCTCCACGAGGCGCCAGCCGAATTCGATGGCGGGGTCGCCGCCGGGAGCCGCGACGCTGCCGCGAGTGACACTGAAACCGAGGCCGTCTTGGCGCTCGGGTTCGGGCCAGTCATGGACTGGTTCCTTTTCTTCCAGGACGGTGAAGCCGGACGTGGCTTCCTGGCGGCTGTACTCGATCTCCACCGACCGGTGCTCGCCCAGGGCGATGTCGATTTCCTTGTCGGTGTAGCCAAGGCGACGGAGCATCGAGATGAGGTAGCGGCGGTCGTCCTTGGCGCCCGGATCGAGGGCCAAATGGTCGAGTGTGTTCCGCAGCGGGTCGGCACGCGCACTCATGATTGCGGTTCCAACAGGGGTGCGCTTCAAAAGTGCATGGTTCTGGCGGCGCCGTGGAATCGATGCGGGCTGGCGGGTTCCGCTTATCAATGGGACCTGCCTCGGCCGCCTCCGCAGGGCGCTCATGATCCAGTTTGGACCAGCGGGGATTCCGCTTTCTTGTAAGGGCCGCACGGTGCGTGACGGCATCATCTACACGCGCAACCTGGAGCTGGACGCCATGGAGGTCCAGTTCGTCCGTGGCATCCGGATGACGGAGGAGGAGGCGCAGACCGTTCGCGTCACCGCCGAGGAATCCGGCGTCGAGCTCCACGTCAAGGCCCCGTATTACATCAATCTCGCCGGCGACGAGCGCAACGTCGAGATGAGTGTTCAGAAGATCCTCGCGACCGGCAAGCTCGGCCATGAGATGGGCGCCCAGACCGTGGTGTTCCACCCCGGCTTCTACGGCGACCTCTCCAAGGAGGAGACCATGAAGCGCATCGTCGAGAACGTGCGCGCCATCCGCAACGTCTTCGTGCGCGAAGGCTGGACGCCCCGCCTCGGCATCGAGATCATGGGCAAGCGCAACGTCTTTGGCAGCCTCGACGAGGTCATGGAAGTCTGCGCCCGCGTCAAGGGTGTCGTCCCCGTCGTCGATTTCGCCCACCTGCACGCCCGCGGCAATGGTATCCTGCAGAACCCTGAGGATTTCCAGGCCGTATTCGACCGCTTGGCCAGCCTCAACCTGGACCACTACCTGATCCACTTCACCGGCATCCATTACGAGAACGGCAACGCCCGTTACCGGCTGCCCATCAAGAAAGGCGACCTGAAGT
>JBFKTF010000113.1:0-6164 GCA_041636435.1 Thermoplasmatota archaeon | reverse complement strand
CCACGTTGGTGGCGCTGGCACTCAGCACGTGGGCGCTTCCATCTTGGGTGTGGGTGACATTGAAGGCGAAGTGGTGGACCTGGGGCCACGCCACGGTGGCGTTGGCGTGGTGCAATTGGCCAGCGACCCCGACGAACCAAGTGAAGACCCCCGCCGCCTGCAGGTTGTCCGGCTCGCAACAACGGGAGAAATGCCATACGGCTTCGAAGTCCATGGCCTCGTTGGGTCGCGATACGGATCCCTCGCAGCTGGATGGCAACGAGTGGTATTCCTGACCTAGACGGAGCCATTGGCCCCATTCGCTGCAGCGGACCGGGTTGTCCCATTCGGTGCTCCCGTTGTGATGCAATTGCACCCGGAACCGGGCGGCATGTTCGAGGTAGTCGACCATGATGGTGACCTCGGCTCCGTCGCGCGGTTCGCCAAGTGGCACCGGAACATCACTTGGAGCGGCTGCTGGTTCCGTCACGCATCCAGCCATGAGCACGACCACGACCCAGAGACTGCGCATGCGCCGCCGATCTGGAGGCCCTTGATGAACGCTCAGCCTTGGTTTGGACGCACCCGAACGACCAGGGGCGTCACCCACCCACGTCGAACACCAGCGGCAGAATCAGCTCGCTGAGCGTCGCCAAGCCGGCGGCGACCCAGGTCATGAAGACCAACATCTGCAATCCGGCCTTTGGGCTGCCTCCGTCGACCATTTTCAGCATCAGGGCCGCCATGAGGCCGTGGATGACCATGGTGGTCAGGACCAAGTTGCGGACCAGTTCGATGTTGAAGTCGAAGTTGATGTCGACCACTTGCACTTGGGCGGTGTCCTCGCTCAGTTCGGCGGAGCCCGTCAGAGCGACCAAGTCGCCGAGGGTTCCCAGGATGCCGACGCCCATGAACAGGACGAACGCCATGCTGCCGGACAGGCCGTAGAGCGTGCCGGAGAACGTGCCGGCCGTGGAGTA
The DNA here is from genome assembly GCA_041636435.1 of Thermoplasmatota archaeon. Classification (GTDB taxonomy): domain Archaea; phylum Thermoplasmatota; class E2; order JACPAO01; family JAHFTW01; genus JBFGSX01. Next base: position 5,205 of record JBFKTF010000113.1, on the reverse strand, counting down.
GCGTGCCTTGCGGAGGTTGAGGATGCGGACCACGTTTTCGCTGATGATTTGCCCCACACGATCGGCCTTGCCGCCGGCCTTGATGCCCTCGATGAACATGTCCGTGAAGGCGTCCACGAGTTGGCTGCCGGATTCGGCGGCGAAGTACTTCCAGGCCTTGGCGTCGTCGAGGCGCCACGTCAGGCGGCTGAACAGCCGGTCGACGATGTTGGTCAAGGGCCCGAAGTTGTGGTGCTTGACCGAGCCCAAGACTTCGCGCAGGGAGCCGCCGCGGCTGGCGAGGCTGGCCCCCATGGAGCGGATGAAAGCGGCGTAGTTGTCTTCGCGGCGTTTGACCTCGTCCTCCATTTTGGCGGCCTTGCGCGCGGGAAGAAGCAAGGGCACCACGGCGAGGGCGTAGGCGAGCGCTGTGGGCAAGCCGGCGAGCATCAAGACAGCAAACAGGGCCGCACCAACCGCGACGGCGACCATGATCATCTTGTCCAATGCGACGCGCTCGGCGATGCGGATGTGGCTGGTGGTCCACAACTGGTCCGCGGGGGTGCGCATGCGCAGCACGAAGGCCAGGATGATCTCCATGAAGACAATGAAGACCAGGGTGCCAATCAACAGGTTCTGGGGGTTGGCGCCCGTCAGGATGGGCGTGATGATGGCGAAGATGGCCAGGAACGCGCCGGACATGATGCTGGACATGTAGATGTCCTTCCAGGACTCGACCTGGTAGATGGCGGTCTCGTAGACGGTGGCGTATTCCTTCATGACGACGCCTTGTTCGCCTTGCATGAAGGCGTCCATGTCCTGGCCCGTTTCCATGGCGTGGGCAAGGCGCTCCAAGAAGTCACCAAAGATCTGGCTGGGGGTGGCCTTGCTGACAAAACGGCACGCTTCGGGCAACGCCATCTTCCAGTCGACGACGAGGCTATGGACCCGTTGCAATTCGTCGGCCAACACGCCGTATTCTTCGCGCTCGGACAAGATGCGGATGACCTCCGTGCGGGGCATGTTGCTGGTCGACAACACGCCCATGTGGGTCATGAAGAACGGCAAGGCGTTCTCGATTTCCATGCGCTTCTTGTCCACGGCGCTGATGGGGTAGACGTAGATGCCGAAGCCTGTCATGCCCAGCACGGCGACCGGAATCACGACGGCAATCCACGCCGCCATGCCAAGGAAGATGGGCACGATGGCGCCAAGGACGGCGACGAGCAACGCCGCCCCGGCGGCGGGGGCGGCGCGCTTGATGAAGTAGTCACGAGGCGACACGCCCAGGACTTGGAAATGTTCCCAGTACGTGTCGTATTCCATCAGTGGTCCCCCAGGTCCGGTTCCGGTACGTCGAAGCGGAAGGGGAGGGCCTTCTTGCCGTGGTCACCGAACTTGATGAGCAACTGGTTGACGTCGTCGAAGCGGAAGATCTTGTGCTCGACCATGCCTTCCAGGACCTTGGCACGGTAGCGCAGGACCTCGTAGATCATGCTGGGCTCCTCGTAGCCGTGTTGCTCGGCAATCTTCTTCTCCAAGATGTACGAGTTGTTGTTGCCCTTGAACTGGTGCTCGTCCTTGTTGGCCTTGTAGATGAAGACAGGCAACGTGATGATGCCGCCGTCACGCTCCGAGTAGCCTTGGATCTCGTCGATGGCGGTGACGCGCCGAATGAGGCGCCCGTCGCGGTAGATGGCTTGTTGGAACACGGCGACGTTGAGGTTGTCCATGAACGACAACGGCACATCGATGGGGGGCGAACTGAGCCGCTGGATCATCTTCACCTTGTCCGTGGCGTGGAACGTGCCCACGGTGGGGTGGCCCGTCTGCATCGCCTGGAACGCGACGTTGCCCTCGGCGCCGCGGATCTCGCCCACCACGATGTAGTTGGGACGCGAACGCAGGGCCGCTTTGAGCAGATCAAACATCGTCACGCGGGCATCTTCGGGGCCCGTTTCCCGCGTCAAGAGGCGCTGCCACACCGGGTGCGGAGGACGCACTTCGGGGGTGTCTTCCGCAGTGTAGATCTTGTCGCGGGCGTTGATGAAGCCCATGAGCGCGTTCAGCGTGGCGGACTTGCCGCAGGCGGCTTCGCCGCACACGAACAGACTCATCCCATTCTCCAAGCACAGCCAGAGGTACGCGGCCATCTCGGAGGTGACGGTGCGCCATTGGATGAGTTGGGTGATGCTGATGGGGTCCGCGTGGACCCGACGGATGCTGAAGGCGGGCCCCTTCTTGCTGACGTCTTCGGAGTAGACGATGTTGATGCGGGAGCCATCGTGCAGCGTGGCATCCACAATGGGGCGCGCGTCGCTGACTGGCCGCCCGATGCGCTCGCTCAAGTTGCGCATGTACGCATCCACCGTTTCCAGATCCGGGAACTTGAGGTTCGTCGGAATCATGTCGAAGTACTTGTGGATGACATGGATCGTGTCGGTGCCCACGCCTTGAATGTCCTCCAAGTACGGGTCCAACAGGAAGGGCTCCAGGGGGCCATAGCGGGCCACGTCGCGGATGAGGCGGTACTTCAGGGCGGTGGCGCGGTCGTCGTTGACTTCGATGTCGCCGCGCTCGCGCACCGCATCGAACAGCGTCAACAGCCCTTCTTCGAGTTCGGCCTGGGACTTGGGTGGAGGCCGGTAAAGCGCATCCTGGAACACTTGCTTGCGCAGGGTCAGCAGCATCTCTTCTTCTTCGTCCGACAGTTCCGGCTGCACGACGGTGTACTTGATGCTGCGACCGACGGGATGCAGGTGGACGAACAAACCATCACCCAACGGGTAAACGAGGTTGATTTCGCCAAAGTCGTCGTCTGCTTCCAAGCCCTCCACCATGTCGGGCCGGACGCCGGTTTCTTTCTCGTAGCGGCGCAGATAGAGCTTGAGGTGCGCCGGACGACCACCGGCAAACAAGCGCCCCATGACGTCGCTGGTCTCGTGGATGCTCTGCGTGGTGTGGGCCGCGTCCCGTTCGTTGGGCTCCTCGCGGCGCGGGCGTTTTCCTCGCGCCGGGCGCTTGCCGCGTTTGCGCTCCACTTGCTTGGCTTTGCTCATGCAGGCAACCCCCGAAACTCGACGGGCAAGTCGAATGGCAGGCTGGCATCGCGCTTCTCGGCGTAGTCAAAGAACAGGTCCCGCATCTCGTAGTAGTCGAAGCGCTTCTGGCGAATCAGCTCCTCAATGATCCACGTGCGCTTGTCGAGGATTTTGTAGACGTCGCGGCTGTCTTCCAAGCCAATCTTGGGCGCCACCAAGTTCTCCAGGACGTGGCTGTTGTTGCGGCCGCCAAACAGGAATTGGTCCTTGACGGAGTCCCAACTGAAGATCTGCCGCGTCACGGCCGTGTTGGTGCGCTTCGAGTAGCCTTCGATTTCTTCCACGGCCAGCACCCGGCGCAGCATTTTCCCGTGCACGTAGACGGCCATTTGGATGAGCACCACGTTCAGGTTGGGCATGAACGGCAAGGGCACATTGATTGGATCGCTTGTGAAGCGCTGGATGAGCTTGGCGACGCTGCTGGCATGGAACGTCGCCATCGTCGGGTGGCCGGTCTGCATGGCCTGGAAGGCGACGGCACCTTCGGCGCCACGAATCTCACCGACGATGATGTAGTTGGGCCGGGAACGAAGGCCCGCCTTGAGCAGGTCGTACATGGTGACCGAGGACTCGTTGTCCTCGCCGCGGTCGCGAGTGATGAGTTGCGCCCAATTGTCGTGGGGCGGCAACACTTCGGGCGTGTCCTCCGCGGTCATGATCTTGGACTTGGGTTTGATGAACGGCAGGATGCTGTTCGTGGTCGTGGTTTTGCCACTGGCGGTCTCGCCGGCCACGAACACCGACATGCCGTATTCTAGGCAGAGCCAAAGGTACGCGGCCACCTGGGGACTGAACGTGCCCCATGCGGCAATCTGCGTGCAGGGAATCGGGGTGTCGCTGAATTTGCGCACCGTCCAACTGCTGCCACCTTTGCTGATTTCGTCGCTGTAGACGATGTTGATGCGGCTGCCATTGGGTAGGGCACCGTCGACGATGGGGTTGCTGCTGCTGACCGGGCGACCCATGCGTTCGCCCATGGTCTCGAGCCAAGCATCCAGGTCCTCGATGGTGGGGAAGGCCAGGTTGGTTTCGACCATGTCGAAGACCTTGTGCACCACGTGCAGGGGCTTGAGCCCGAGGCTGTGGATGTCTTCGATCCATGGGTCGTGCATGATGGGCTCGATGCGGCCATGCTCCACCACGTCCCTGTAGAGCAGGAACGCCATGGTTTCCCGCAGGGCGTCCATGTCGTAGCCTCGCAGCGCCTTGTCCTTCTTGGCGGACTTGAATGCCTTGTCGAGCAACGGAGCAATTTGTTCGGCGTATTCTTCCTCCGTGTCCGGCGTCTCCACGTCGGGTGCCGCCACGAAGGCTTCGTGGCGCAGGGCTTCGTACATGGGCAAGGCGTCGTCGCTCAGCTCCGGTTGCAGCCCCATGTACTTGGGGAACAAACCGTCGTGGTGCTCGGTGACGTGCACGAAGATGGGGTCGCCCACCGGGTAGAGGAAGTTGAACGGGTGCTTGCCTTTCAGGTCCCGCGTCACGACCGGGTGCCATTCGGGCATCGGCTTGCCGGCCTTCTTCCAGGCCTTGAGGTGGGCGTCCACGTGGGGAAATCGTTTGCGGATTTGCTCCAGGGTGGGGGCGTCGTTCTCGTAGTCAAACACCGGCGCGTTGGGGCGCGGAGGTTCGGCTTCGGCTTCGGCTCGGAGGCGCTTCTCACGGCCGCCGCGGCCTTTGCGACCCTTCTTGGCGCGGGCGGATGCGGTCGCCTTCTGCGTTGCCATCACACCACCGACTTGATCTCGATCACAATTCCGAGGCCGGGCTCGACGCGGAACCCGATGACCTCACCAAAGCGGCCTGGCGCGCGGCTCATGCGGTGGACGACGATTTGCCGCGTGGTGCTGGCGCCCGTGGTCTCCATGCTGATTTGGAAGTAGGAGTCGGAGCCTTCCTTGAACGTCGAAGCAATCTCCGGTGGGACCTGCCCTTCCTCCATGGTCAAGATGATGGTCTTGCCAATGGAGTTGAGGCGCTTGAACAAGTAGAGCACGCCTTCGATTTGTTCGGTCGCTTCGAAGCCGCCGCCCTTGGCGCGCAAGTGGTCGGCCAGGAACTTGCTGAAGGTGTCGAAGATGATGACGTCCTTCTCGTACATGCGCCGGGCCTTGGCGATGCGACT
>JBFKTF010000112.1:0-6190 GCA_041636435.1 Thermoplasmatota archaeon | reverse complement strand
GACTCCGCCGCGGCGGCCCGCAAGTTCCGCATCGAACCCCACGTCACCCACATCAGCACCGGCGGCGGTGCCAGCCTCGAATTCCTCGAAGGCAAGACCCTGCCCGGCATCGCGGCGCTGGAAGCGGCGGTGGCCCAATGAGCAGCCACGCCATCATCCGCCGCTGGCTCGAAGAAGAAGGCCACCCCGTCGAAGAGATCGACAAGCCCGAGGGCTACGACGTGGTCGACCGCATCCAAATCGGCGGCGTCAGCATGCTCCTGGCCCACCCCGAAGGCCGCCCCGCGTGGCGACTCGAGACGCGCATGGAGGTCCAATTCGGGGACCACAAAATCGATGCCACTGGTCGCAGCAAACTGAAGCTCCACTTGCGCGGCGTCTTCCAACGCCGCGACACCGACTACGAGATCAGCGACACGGACGACGGCGTCGCCGTCACCCTGACCAAGATCCTCTACCCGGAGTGCTTGGATCGGCAACAATTCATGGACGCCCTGCGCCACATGCAGCACAACGGTCTGCTCGTCAGCGGCGAAGTGGACCGCTTCGTCGTCGGGCTCGTCGCATAGCCGCGGCCGTCCAACCAACCGCGCACGGCCCAGCGAAGCGAAGGCCATGCCTGGGTGCGGGGCGAAGCCCTGCCATCCGCCTGAGCACCGGGCGAAGCGAGCGTCTCAGGCTTGCATCACCGACGCCACGAACGCCCCGATGGCGACGACGCCGCCCAGCGTGGCCGCCAACACAGCAACAATCGATTGGCTGACGGCTTCGGGGTTGAACACGGGTGGGAATCCGGGGACCAATGGCCACGTCAGGGCCAAGAAGACACCCATCAGAAGCAACGCAACGATGCTGAGGATGATGCCGATGCCGCGGCTGCGGCCTTGGCCAAACTTGGCGCCAAACAGTCCTGCGACGAGCAACGTGAACGCGAAGCTCAACAGCAGCGTCGAGACGAAAATCGTCCCAAGGGCCATCAGAACTTGGTGCCCGTGAGGGTCTTCGTGTCGACGACGCCCTCGATGGAGCGGATCTTGTTGACGATCACGTGTCCCAGCGTGTCGAAGTCCGCTGCCTCCAGCTTGGCGATGAGGTCGTACTCGCCGAACAAGGGGTGCAGCTCGACGATTTCGGAGACCTTCAGGAGCGTGTTGTACACGTCGTGCTCCTTCTGGGGGGCGGCGCTGATGAGGACGAATCCGACAGCCATGATGACCGACATCGGGATGGGCGAGGGACGGGGATAAGCATTGCTAGGAGGGCCCCCAAGGCCCGTTCCCTGCCATTTCCTAAGCGACTTCGGGTGCCGCCCACCTTCGGGCACGCATTTATGGCCGCGAAGCCAAGATTCAGGGGGGATGTTGGTCCCCGGCAAACCCCCCAACGAAGCGGCCCGAATCCATGCCTTGGAGGCCCTGCAAATCTTGGACACAGGCGCCGAGGAGGAGCTGGACCACTTGGCTCGTGCTGCGGCGGATTTGTTCGACGCCCCCATTGGGTTGATTAGCCTCGTCGATGCGGAGCGCCAGTGGTTCAAGGCCCGCTGCGGCCTGGATGTCCAGGAGACCGAGCGCACCGTCAGTTTCTGCGCGCACGCCATCTTGGGCGACGATGATCTCTTCATTGTCTCCGACGCCAAAGGCGATCCGCGCTTTTCGGACAACGCACTCGTGCAGGGGCCCCCGTACGTGGGGGGCTACGTGGGCGCCAAGCTGGTGACCGTCGACGGCCACGCTCTGGGCACGTTGTGCGTCATCGACCACGAACCCATCCAAGCGGAGCCGGCCCGCCTCAAGGCACTCCTGGTACTGCGCGACCAAGCGATGCGCCACCTGGCACTGCGGCGCCGCGCACTGAGCGCGGAAGAGGCCAAGGACGATGCCGGACTCCGCATCAGCGTCGCCCGCGACCACTTGGGCAACCTGCTCCACGACATGGGCTCGGCTGTCTTCGGCTCCGGCTCACCCACCCAAGTGCGCCGCCGCATCCAGGATGAAATCACGCACCTGCAGCAACTTCTGGACGAATGGGAGCGCCCGTTGTTTGATGAGGGCCAACCGCCCAAGCGCCCATGAGGGGAGAAGGTCCTTGGCCCGGTCCTTTTGAACCCGCTCGATGACTGGGTGCAGCGCGCCATGAAAGTATACCCGGTTCCAGAAGACGAAGACTTGCGGCTGATGGACCTGGCCTCCTACGAAGTCATTGGTCGAAGCGACCCCCGCCTCGACGAGATTGCCCAGATGGCGAAGGACTTCCTGGGCGCCGACATGGGCCTGGTGACGTTCGTGGATCGGCGCACGCAATGGCTCGTGGGCCGGGCCGGCATCGACGTGGAGTCCACGCCGCGCGAGCATGCATTCTGCAACGTGGCCATCATGCAGCCGGACCAACCCCTCGTGGTGACGGACGCCACCGAGGACCCACGATTCCGGGACAACCCCTTGGTCACGGGGCCGCTGGGCATCCGATTCTACGCCGCCCAAGTCATCCGGAGCGACCGTGGACACGCCATGGGGGCTCTCTGCATCGTGGGGCATGAGCCCGGCGTGGTCACCTCGGGGCAATTGGTGCTGTTGGCCCGCATGCGGGACGCGGTCGAGGACTACCTCAACGAACGCCGCGAACGGCGCTTGCAGGACGCGTTGGGCCAGGGGGACTAAGGGCCGATGTGGGCCTGCGGGAGCAGGTACCCAAAGCCCCGAGGATGTACTGTGAATAGGCCCCGGCCATAGGCTTGGAGCATGCAGCCGCCCGCCCCGCCCCACGACGACGCCCGCCTCGCCGAGGTGGCCACATATGGCCTGTTGGATCGCGACGACGACATCGGCCTGACCGGCGTTGCCGAAGTGGCCCGTGCCGTGTTCAACGCCCCCATCAGCCTCGTCGGATTCGTCGACCGAGACCGCCAATGGTTCACCGCCCACGTCGGCCTCGACGTCAGTGAGACTCCCCGCGACAACTCGTTTTGCAACCACGCCATTGCTGGCGACGACGACCTGTTCATCGTGCGCGACGCCAAGAACGACGCCTGGTTCCATGACCATCCCTTCGTCACGGGCCCACCGCACATCGGCTTCTACTGCGCCGCCGTCCTCCGCTCGAAACAAGGCCATCGACTCGGTACCTTGTGCGTCATCGATTACGAGGCCCGGGAGCCGACGGCGGACCAGCTGCGTGCGTTGAGCGCCCTGCGCGACCAAGTGGTGGCTCGCTTGGAGGCCCGGCGCGGCATCATCGCCTTGCGCAAAGAGGAGGAGGAGGCTCGGCAGTTGTTGGCGCGTTTGGCCAACGACACCATGGAGCCCGTTCAAGCTCTGGCGCTGCGGCTGGCGGCGTTGGCCGTCAATGGCGACATCGAGGCGTTCCACGCCAAAGCGAATGCCGAACTGGAGCGCATCCGCCGGTTCGTTTCTGGATTGCAACAAGTGGCCGGTGGCAACCCGGCGGTGCAAGTGCGCACCTCCCGAAATGATGTCGCCGACGTCGTCCGCACGGTCATCGACAACCACGTTGCCGCAGCCGAGCAAGCCCGCGTCGCCCTCGAGGTGCACAGCCAAGGTGCCGTGCCCATCGAATGCGACGCCCAGCACATCGGCCACGCCATCGACCACCTGATTCAGAATGCCATCCGGCATGCTACCAGTCGCGTGGTCGTCGAAGTCCGTCCCCGCGGCACGGACGCGACCGTGGAGGTCATGGACGACGGCCACGGCTTCGCCCCGGAGGCAGCGCACCGGCTCTTCGAGCCTGGCTTCCAAGGCGTCAATCCCGGCCGCGATGGCATGGGGCTCTTCGTCGCCAAGCAACTGCTTGAGAAACATGGCTGCCAGTTGACGGCCACGTCTGCCGGCTTCGGCAAGGGTGCACGCTTTGGAATCCACATTCCGGCCAAGATCATTCTCCGGGCACCGGAGGCCAACTGATGCTGCCCGTCACGCTGCACGGACAGGAAGCTGACCGGCTCATCGACTTGGCCACGTACAAGGTCGTGGGCCACCGGTACAATGTCTTCGACCACATCGCGGAGGCGGCTCGGGCCGTGATGGACTTGGACATGGGGTTGGTGAGTTTCGTCGATCGCGACCAACAATGGTTTGCCGGCCGCAGCGGCGTGGACCTAGAGTGCACGGATCGGTCCACGTCCTTTTGCACTCACGCCATCCTTTCAGACGATCTGATGGTGGTGGAGGACGCCTGGGCCGACGAGCGGTTCGATGACAACCCGCTGGTCTACCAAGCCCCCTTCATCCGCGCCTACGCTGGCGCCGTCATCCGAGGCGAGACTGGCCTCCCGCTGGGCACCGTGTGCGCCATTGGCCTGGAGCCCATGCATCCCACCAAGTTGCAGTTGGACGCATTGCGGTCGCTGCGCGACGTCGCCGCCCAGGCCTTGCTGGAGATGCGGCTACGCAACTTGGCCGACGCCCTCGAGACGCAAGCGGCGCCCGAACCCCGCCTCTAGGCGCGCTTGGCGTCATGCAACCCGTGGACGGGCCCGTGGTCCAGCTGCCGGCCTCCACCTGGTTGGCCGATCCTGGGGGATGCCCGGACGAATCCCGGAGTCCCATGGCGGTACCCATGCCGACGGGAGACTTGGCCCGCGCCCTCCGTGCTCGCCATCAAAATACCAGCAAGCCCGGCGGGGGCCATGCGCCCAGAACGACCCCCGGACGACGAAGCGCGCCTGGTGGAAGTCGCAAGCTATGGCATGCTGGACCAGGACGACGATCTTGGATTGACCGAACTGGCCAAGATCGCATGCGCCATTCTCGACTGCCCCATTTCCTTCGTCGGCTTCGTCGACCGGAACCGCCAGTGGTTCCCAGTCCACGTGGGGCTACCCGTCCAGGACACGCCACGCGACGGCTCGTTCTGCAACTTCGCCATCCACGACGGCTCCGATGTCTACGTGGTCGAGGACGCACGAGAGCACCCGGACTTTGAGGACCATCCCTACGTGCAGGGCCAACCCAACATCGGCTTCTATGCAGGCGCCGTGATGCGTAGCCCCAATGGGCACAAGCTGGGCACGTTCTGCGTCATCGACACCAAGCCCCGGCACCCGACGCAGGAACAATTGGACGCGTTGCGGATGCTACGCGATCAGGCTGTGGACCGCTTGTTGGCGCGCCGCGAGGTGCAACGCCTCAAGGCGGAACAAGAGGAACAATCGGCCCTGCTCAAGACCATCGCCCACGACGCGGCCAGCCCCGTGCAGTCCCTGGGCATGCGGTTGGCCACCATGGCGATCAAAGGAGAGATGACCGACTTTTCATCGGCTGCCAAGAAGGAACTGCATCGACTGCAGCGCTTCATCAGCGACCTGCAACGCGCCGCCCACGGTGACGCCATGTTGGACCTGAAACACGAATCGGCCGACCTGGTGGATGCCTTGGATGAGGCCCGCGACAGCAACATGCTGCGCGCCCAAGAGGCCAGCATCCGCTTGGACATGCAAGTGGAAGGCCCCCTGCCCAGCCATTGCGATCCAGCCCGGATGGTGCAAATTGTAGACAACCTGTTGCGCAACGCCATCCGTCACGCCGCGCGGTCCGTCACCATCGAGGCACGCTCCGAGGGCCAGCACGCCATTGTTCGCATCAAGGACGATGGGGATGGGTTCGAGCCCGACATCGCTCATCGGCTGTTCCAACCTGGTTTCCAGGGGGACAACGGGGGCAGCAAAGGCTTGGGCCTGTTCATCTGCAAGCAACTCATTGAGCAGCATGGCGGCTCCATGACCGCTCGCTCGGATGGCCCGGGCAAGGGTGCTTGCTTCAGCGTCAAGGTACCCTTGGTCGCCAATCCGGAGGGTCGCCGATGACCGGCGCCTACCCCGTGCCAGACGATGACGAAGAACGCCTCGTTGACCTGGCCACTTACGCCGTGGCCCACGTACGCGACCCGGAACTGGACGCCATGGCAGCCGCCGCCCGCATTCTCCTGGATGCCGACTACGGTTTGGTGTCGTTCGTTGATCGGCGAGAGCAATGGTTTGGCGGTCGTTCGGGATTGGCCGTGGATGGCACGCCCCGCGAGCAATCCATGTGTTCCCACGCCATTCTCGAGGACGACACGATGGTCGTCGAGGACGCCTCAAAGGATGTCCGCTTCCACGACAATCCATTGGTCACCGGGGACCTGCAAATCCGGGGCTATGCGGGGGCCGTGGTGCGCAGCACCAGTGGTC